>NZ_JAVRBM010000077.1:0-44070 GCF_034531255.1 Nostoc sp. ChiQUE01b
TAGTACATATCTACTATAATAATGCGATCGCGCTGTGCCAGTTGCGTAAGTCCTGGACACATTTTACATTTCCAATGACCAGTTCTTCGACTCCAGCGATACCTATCTCACCAGCCGCAATACAGGAGAGAATACGCCTCTAGCATCTGGGGGGAGTTATACAGCTACCCAAGACATTTATCTTGGCTACTATGTGCGAACAGGCGATGTCTACGACGGGCTGCGCCAACGCTACCTGTTATTTGTTGCTGATAGAAACAACAACCAGATTGAAAGCAATGAAACTAACAATGTATTCGCCCAAGCCATTACCATAAATGCCCCAGATTTAGTCATTACTGCTGCTAATGCACCAACCACGGCTGCATTAAATGAGACGATTTCTGTGTCTTGGACAGTTAAAAACCAAGGTCTAGTTTCTGCCTCATCTGACTGGTATGACGCAGTTTACATTTCCGATGACCAGTTCTTAGACAACAGCGATCGCTATCTCACTGGCTACGATACAGGAGAGAATAGGCCTTTAGCATCTGGGGGGAGTTATACAGCCACCCAAAATATTTCTATTCCTGACTATGTAGGATCTGGCGATGTCTACCTCTTATTTGTCGCTGATAGAAGAGAGTACGGCGACAATCAGGCTGAAACCAACGAGGACAACAATGTATTCGCCCAGTCCATCACCATAAATGCCCCAGATTTGGTGATTACTGCCGCCAATGCCCCAACTACTGCTGCATTAGGTGAGACGATTTCTGTATCTTGGACAGTTAAAAACCAAAGTATAGTTTCTGCTTTCGCTGACTGGAATGACGCAGTTTACATTTCCGATGACCAATTCTTCGACTACAGCGATACTCAACTTATTAGCCGCAATGCAGGAGAGGATACGCCTCTAGCATCTGGGGAGAGTTATACAGCCACCGAAGATATTTCTATTCCCAACTATGTTGCAACCGGCGATGTCTACGACGGGCTGCGCCAACGCTACCTGTTATTTGTGGCTGATCAAGGAGGAGGATGGTCTGGCGACAACCAGGTTGAAACCAACGAGGACAACAATGTATTCGCCCAAGCCATCGCTATAAATGCCCCAGATTTGGTGATTACTGCTGCCAATGCCCCAACTACTGCTGCATTAGGTGAGACGATTTCTGTATCTTGGACAGTTACTAACCTTGGTATAGTCTCAGCTTTCGCTAACTGGTATGACGCAGTTTACATTTCTGATGACCAATTCTTCGACGAAAGCGATACCTATCTCACCGATCTTTATACAGGAGAGAATACGTCTCTAGCAGCAGCAGGTAGTTATACAGCTACTCAGGATATTTCTATTCCTGATTATGGCAAAATAGGTGATCGCTACCTGTTATTCGTGGCTGATGCAGCAAGAGGATGGGGGAGCAACAGCCAAGTTGAAACCAACGAGGACAACAATGTATTCGTTCAAGCAATCACCATAAATGCCCCAGATTTGGTGATTACTGCCGCCAATGCCCCAACCACTGCTGCATTAAATGAGACGATTTCTGTGTCTTGGACTGTTAAAAACCAAGGTACGGTTTCTGCTTTCGCTGATTGGTCTGACGCAGTTTACATTTCTGATGACCAGTTCTTCGACTATAGCGATACCCAACTCACCAACCGCTATGCAGGAGAGGACACGCCTCTAGCAGCCACAGATAGTTATACAGCCACCCAGGACATTTATATTCCTGACTATATAGCAACAGGCGATCGCTATCTGTTATTTGTCGCTGATAAGGGATACTACGGCGACAACTACGAGGGTGAAACAAACGAGGACAATAACATTCAGGCGGTAGCAATTAGCCTGTATGCCCAAGACCAAGTTTTTAACGGCACACCTGGTCGTGACACCCTAATTGGTAACGATAGCAATAACCTGCTCGCTGGCTTACAAGGGGCAGATACCCTTACTGGTGGTGCTGGCAGCGATCGCTTTGTCTATAGCAGTATCCGCGATGCTGGAGATACAATTACTGATTTTGTGGCTGGTACGGACAAGATTGATTTGACCAAATTATTGCAGAGCTTTAGCCTAGATAGCCTCAATTATGAGACTGCAACCACCCAAGGTTACTTAAGTTTTGGGACTCTCTTAAGCAATACTACTGTCCTAATTGACATAGTCCCTTCCTTCAAGAAACAGGCATTCGTTCCTATACCTTCAGTACTCCTGGAACATACACCCTAGCCTTTGGTGTGGTGGATATCGATGATTATGGAATTACATCGGCTTTGGAGATTAGCAACGCTAGGCTAGAGAGAGTTCCTGAACCAACTACTATCCTGGGTTTACTTACGGTGCTTGGTTGCGGCGCAACTATAGGGGCGGTTAAGAAAAAAATGTCTACTTAAATACTAAGCTGTTCCCAAAACTGCGTAGGTTTTGAATATTGGTAGGTTGGGTTGAAGCTTTGTTAAACCCAACAAACCGCGCTAAATGTTGGGTTTCCTTCCTCAACCCAACCTACTAAAAGTGTCATATCATGTCCGGGCAACTAAGATGCAGGTCGATGCAACTAACGGGACTTAAACATTGTTGAGGCAGAAACAAGCCTCAAACCCATACAGAAAAGGGAAAATACACCCAAGGCTTAAAAATGCTTGAAACCTAGATATAGCAGTCCTAAATCATTCGTGAAAAATAAGATCCCCGACAACTTTTACGAAGTCGGGGATCTGAGTCTCTCGATTTTCACAACTCATTTAGGATTGCTATATATCAATAAACTAGGCAAAACGATGTAAAAGTATTTCTGTATATACATTTGAGTGTTTTTCTAGCTACTTTTTGTCTAAGTCCCAATAACAGTTATTTTTTCAAAAAGCGTTGACGTAGACGAGATATAAAAATATTTACCTCTGGTATTTTCAGCCATGAAGCGATAGCAGCAAACACCGCAATTCCCACGAAGCCAGATATACACAATTGCAACACCAGAATCAGTAAACCCGTTTTACCTAACAAATGCTGAGAACCAATCAATGTCCCATAGCTAGCAATACCAGCAACTACGCTACCAGCAGCCAAACCCAAAATCGGCAAACTCCACTCGCGCCAAGGTAAACCATTGAGTTTGCGATCGAGCAACCATAACAGCATTAACATTGAGCTACAATTTACACCCACTGTTGCTAACACCAAACCGGGAGCGCCAAAAGGTTTAACGAAAAACCAATCTAATAAAATGTTGAGCAAGATGTTAAAAATACTGATGCGAAAAGGTGTCTGTCCATCACCCAAAGCATAGAATACCCGCACCAAAACATCACGCCCCAAATAGACAAACATCCCAATTCCATAAGCTACTAGCAAAGATGAAACTAGCTGTGTGGCTTCTGGCTTGAAAGCACCGCGCTCATATACCACCTGCACAATGGGGACAGATAGCGCCACCATCAACGCCCCTAGCGGTAGCATGGTAAAAGCAGTGAGTAGGAGTCCTTGGCGAATCCGTAATTTTAAGTCCTGCCAATTTTCGGGGCCAGCAAGTTTGGCAAATATCGGTAATAGAGGCAGTAAAATAATATTAGAAATAATCCCCAAGGGAGTTTGGACTAATAGATTGGCATAGTTAAATCCTGCCGCCGCACCAGGGATAGGACTAGCAAAATAAAGGTCAGTGGCAACATTAATTGGCATCATTCCAGAGGAAACTGTTGCCGGAGTCATGATTTTGATCACTTCTTGAACGCCAGGAGATTTAAAATCAAACCGCAGGCGTAATGTGCCCAATCCTAACCGCCATTGAACAATTAGCTGCACCACCCACTGGAGAATTGCTCCTGCCAAAGTTCCCCAAGCTAACACCATTCCCCCGATTAAAGCGTACTCCGGTTTAATAATATTCTTGCCCAGTTGCATCGCTAAGATAGCAAGACCGCCAACAACGGTAATACTAGATAATAAAGGGCTAATGGAGAGTAACCAATATTGATTGGCTGTATTGAGAGTACCAAAGCCAATGCCAATTAAACCAGCAAATAAAGCCATTGGTGCCATAATGCGGAGTTGTTGAATGGCGATCGCTCTCGTTGTTTCTTCCAAACCATGACCGACTAAATCAACGATCGCATCCGCAAATAGAACTTGAGCAAATGTCACCAGCAACAGCAATCCAGCTACCAGCGTTGTCACGGTTTCCACTAGGGGAGCCGCTTCTTCTCGCCGCCGCTTGGCTAAAACGCTGACGAGCGCACTGTGTAATGGCCCATTGACACCACCGAGTAAGATCAATAGAAAGCCTGGGATAATATAGGCATAACTATAGGCGGTGGCAGCAGCACCAACACCGAATGCAGCAGCGATCGCTTGCTGCCGCACTAAACCGAAGACTTTACTAATTAATGTGGCTGCGGCAACAATGCCAGCAATTCCAGCGAAAGAACGAGAGGGTTTTTGGTCTTGTTGTGTCACGAATAATACCCGACAACTCTTAGAGAGTGCATACTTTAAAACATTTAACCTGAAATTCCGCAGTCTGTCAGGTAAATTTTGACAAATTAGTAATTTTAAATGCCTACGCCAAGGGCAAAGGCAAAGCGATGCCATTCGCAAAGCGTCTCGTAGAGAAGGCTGGCTACGCCTACACTCAAAATTAAATTCCTATAATACAGCGAATTACAAGTTAGTTAGATCGTGATTCCGAAGGAATTCAAACCGCTTTTCTAATTTACCCCGACAACACTAACTTAATACAGCCTTGCCTAAGTTCGTAGTGAATATACCCAAATAAACTTTGCGCTCCTCTGTGTTTAAAATTAAATCCTCAATTGGCGACGAATTTACAAAATTGTGTACTTAGTCATCTGTTCTGTTGTGTACAAGCCAAAATTATTTTTTAATCGATTACAAGGATAGATCGAGAAAGGGGAACTATAACAATAACCATCTTCTGGGAATAGTTGAACTAGGGACTGGGTATCAGGCGAGATTTGAATCCCAAACAAATTTTACTTATATTTTCTTCCCTAGTAGCCAGTACTCAGTCTCAGAGCGCCCATTCGTCCCCCAATAAGTTGCCATCCATCTGAAAATGGTGAATTCTGGACGCGGCCAGTAGAAGACTGTAAAACTTTGCAGTTTGTCATATTTGTGACACTTCTTAACCCCATGAACTTTGGTATGAGGAACCCTTGTATAAAAACGAGATAATCCAGAGCAATGGAACCCAATTCAAATTTCACAGAAAATCAACTTCTTTTGTCCAGCGCTCAACTTCAAGAGCAACTAGAGCAACAAAAAGCTCTGGCGAGTGTTATTGTCCGAATTCGTGAGTCTCTTGACTTAGAAACAATTTTTCAAACGACTGTTACACAAGTGCGTCAGTTATTAAATGCTGACCGAGTAGCAGTCTTCCAGTTCGACCGCGAACAAAACTGGGAGGGAGAATTTGTTTCTGAGGATGTTGCGCTTGGCTGGGACTCAGCAATGGCAGTAAAAGTTTACGACCACTGCTTTGGAGAACAATTTGCTGCCAGTTATCAACAAGGTAGAGTGCAAGCAGTAGCAGATATTTACCAGGCGGGACTGAGTGATTGTCATGCTGCAATTTTGAGTAAATTTCAGGTACAGGCCAACCTTGTTGTCCCTCTATTGCGGGAGAAGGAACTGTGGGGATTGCTTTGCATTCATCAGTGCAGTGAGGCTCGTGACTGGAAAGAATCGGAAATTGAGTTTATTCGTCAAATTGCCGATCATCTTACTGTGGCGATTCAACAAGCAAAGCATCTCCATGAAGTCCAATTACAAGCCGCAAAATTGGCTCAAGCAGTTCAGCGCGACCAAGTAATTGCTCGGATTGTCGATGAAATTCGCTCACCCCTTGATATTGAAACAATTTTTAAAACTACAACTCAAGAAATACGCAAGCTGCTGCAAGCAGATCGAGTTGCCATATTTAGCTTCAATCCAGATTGGAGTGGTAACTTTGTTGCTGAATCATTTGCCGAAGGCTGGACTCCCTTAATTGGCGTTCAGCCTGTGATCGCGGATACTTATTTACAACAGACTCAAGGCGGACGTTACGTTAACAATCAGACATTTACAGTTAATGATATTTACCAAGCCGGATTAACAAACTGCCATGTTATCCTGTTGGAGCAATTCCAGGCAAAAGCCTTTGCAACGGCCCCTATTCTCCAAGGAGATCAACTTTGGGGAATCATCGCTGCCTACCAAAATGCTTCACCCAGAGAGTGGCAATCTTATGAAGTCGAATCACTGAGCAAAATCGGTACACAAATTGGTGTGGCCCTGCGACACTATAAATTGCTGGCATACGCTCAGTACCAAGCAGAGCAACAAAAGACATTAACTAGCGTGATTACTCGAATTCGGGAGTCCCTAGATTTAGATACAATCTTCCAAACTACTGTCACTGAGGTACGGCAAATGCTGCAAGCAGACCGAGTGGGAGTCTTTCGTTTTGACCCTCAAAAAGATTGGGAAGGAGAATTTATTTCTGAGGATTTTGTACCTGAGTGTAACTCGGTAATCGCAGAAAAAGTTTATGATTATTGCTTCGGTGAAAAATTTGCACTCCTTTACATGCAAGGTCGAGTAAATGCGATCGCTGACATTTATCAAGGAAAGTTCCCTGGTTGCTACGTCCAAATCCTCGAAAAATTTCAAGTGCGGGCAAATATGGTCGCACCTCTATTAAAAAAAGGTGAACTTTGGGGATTGCTGTGTATTCACCAATGCACTGCTCCTCGTCACTGGCAAGCCTCTGAAATTGAATTTGCTAGTCAAATAGCCGAGCAATTAGGAGTGGCATTAAAACAGGATTCTTATTTAAAACAAGTTCAAATGCAGGTTGTCCAGTTAGCAGAAGCTAATGAACGCGAAAAAGCAATGGAACGGCAAGAACTGCTGGCTGCAACTATTGATAAAATCCGCCAGTCACTCGATATTAAAACTATTTTTAGAACCACTACTCATGCTGTGCGAGAGTTACTTGAAGTTGAGCGAGTTGCAATTTACCGCTTCAACCCAGATTGGAGTGGTAAATTTGTCGCAGATTCCTTTCAAGATGGTTGGAAACCAGTTGTACAAACCCAACCAATGATTATCGAAACTTTTGAAGACACAGACGACGATAACGAACTTCCACGTAACGAAACCTTTGTTCCAATTCGGGAAGGTGAAAAATTATGGGGATTATTAGTTGCTTATCAAAATTCACAATCCCGTTATTGGAAAGAGGAAGAAATTAATTTACTGGCTCAAGTTGGGGTGCAATTAGGAATTGCGATTCAGCAAGCAGAATTACTTGAGCAAACTAAACGTCAAACCTCAGAACTTACTCAAACTCTGCAAGAATTAAAACAAACTCAAACCAGGTTAATTCAGGGTGAAAAAATGGCAGGATTAGGACAACTACTTGCTGGAGTTGCCCATGAAATCAACAATCCGATCAGTTTTATTTTTGGCAATCTTATCCATTTAAGTGAATATACTCAAGAACTGCTAAAAGTAGTGAAATTTTACCGTCAAAACTCCTCTCTCTTGCCAACTGTGCAAGAACAAATTGACAAGAATGATTTGGACTTTATTATCGAAGATTTACCCAAAACCCTTGAGTCAATGAAAGTAGGAACAGAGCGGATTTGTGATATTGTGCTATCACTACGAAACTTCTCTCGTACAGATGAGGCTGAATTGAAGCCAGTAGATATTCATGAGGGCTTGGATAGTACTTTGCTAATTTTAGGACATCGCCTGAAAAACAATAATGAACGCCCAGCTATTGAAATTATTAAACAATATGATAATTTACCTTTGCTCGAATGCTATCCCGCGCAATTAAACCAAGTGTTTATGAATCTTTTGAGTAACAGTATTGATGCATTAGAGGAAAAGTTTAACGCTATACAGCAAAGGTATTTAAAATTATTACAAACGTGTCCGAGAATACCCTTGACTATCTGGATTAATACGCAAGTCGTTCATAACCAGATTGTAATTAGAATAGCTGATAATGGTCTTGGGATTCCAGAAGAAGTGCGATCGCATATATTTGATCCCTTCTTCACTACCAAAGCACCAGGTAAAGGTACGGGGTTAGGATTGTCTATTAGCCATCAAATAGTAGTTGAAAAACATCATGGTCAGATGAAATGTTCTTCTAAATCAGGAGAAGGAACAGAGTTTTTAATTGAAATTCCTATTGGTAATTAGAAGCTACTGATTTTTGACAATTCTTCAGTCAATCTTAAATAGGGGAGCCAGGATAAGTAGAGGTTTCCTCCGTTCCCCGAAGGCATTATCACAGACTAATGCACCAACGCCTGAATCAATATAATAATTTACTTTTTTTCTAGTTTAGGATCATTTTTTGGGATGCAATCGCAGAGTTGATGTTGACAAAGCCGCAGAATTTGTACAAGTAGGTATTAATTTGAAGCGATAAAACTTTTGATCGTCTTAACTGTTTCTTGTTTCTCTTCAAACTCAGAACTATAGCACCCACTCAAAGGTACAGTTTCGCCAGATGCTAACGTTAAGGTAACTCGATAAACAAAGCCACCTTCACTAGAATCAGAACTTTCAACTTTAATATCAACAATTTCATTTAACGAGTACAAAAAAATGGCTTTTCCCAATTTTCCAAACCATCGATAGCGACTGAGAGTTAAACTATTTGATTCTTTATCAAAATTACAGTTTATAAATGAACCTGCGGCTATTATGAGTAAACCTACCAAAAACAAAAATAGGGTTCCGCCAATTGCGGCATAGCCTTTTAAAGTATCAATTTGGGTTGAACAATAAACTTAAGCTTATTTTGTGTTTGCTCATAAATTTGTATATTTTTATCTCTGACCAAATCCCAAATTAAAATCAAATCAATAGCTAATAATACATAGTTTAATAAAGAATTTGTATTTTCCATTTTTTCGCAAAAACGTCTCTGCTTTTATGCTCAACGCGGAGATTCTTTAGCTACAACCCAAACTATCTCGCGTTGACATACCCGTAACTGGATTTACACCATCGGCTCTTTCACACAGCAGCGATATTTGATAGCGGTCAATTAAAGCATCGGTAAAATCAGCGCCTGTCACATCAGCATCATAAAAGCGGCTACGGGTCAAAGTTGCTTCAGTAAAGATAGCATTTTTCAGGTTAGCACCATCCATTGTGACGCGATCAACTAAAGCGCCGCTCAAGTTCGCATCTTCCAAATTTGCCTTTAATAAAACTCCTTTAGTCAGAATTGCGTTAGTTAAATTCGCTCCTTGAAAATTTGTCCCCCGCATTTCTGCTGCGACAAAAGTTACACCTGCCAAATCAGTATGAGAAAAGTCACGATTTTCTAAATTTATATTGTTGTAATTGATTGTGTTTATCTGAGCAAAAGCCGGTTTTGGATTAAGTATTATCCACCCAAAGGCTAGTAGCAAAATCACTATCAAACCTAAAAAGCGCAGTAAAATCTTTTTCATAACTTTATTATTTATCATTTGTCCTTTGTCATTTGTCATTTGTCCTCTGTCATTTGTTCTCTGTTACAAAGTTCTGAGCGCTGGCTTCCAGCACTCAGAGTTTGCGCTTTGTCATTAGTCCTTTGTCTTTTGTTAGTTAACAATGACTAATGACTAATGAATGACTATTTCCAATCTTTACCAATGCGGATTGTCAGATCGGATTCTAAATCACCAATGGCAGACACCTCGATTTGACCCAAGCCTAAGACTTTTTGCAAATCAACTCCAACTCGTCGGTTGCCTTTTTGGACAATAATCTGAGTTTGACGTTGGGTATCTGGCCAATCAGGCACTTTGTAAATATTATTAAAGCCTTTCTGTTTGAGATAAGCAATAACTTTTTCAGTTAGCTGAGGTTGATTTGAAGCATTTTGAATAGCAATTTTGAGGTTAGGAACCTGACGCATATCTGGCTTTAGACCAGGTACATTTACCCCAACATAATCATTCAACAGGCTCTGTTGTCCAGTCATATTCAGCCAATAGCTATCAGGGTCTTTGCTAAAACGGCTAAAGGTACCAGGCAACACAGTCATTTGGAAATTATCCCGATCTAGGTTGAGTCCAAAATTGACCAACGCCATCATTTCTTCCATCTTCAGGTTGGTATCAAAATATTTTCGCATCAAGCGAGTTAATTGAGGCAACCTGGGTAAGATGGTAGGACTATTTAAACGTTGCAGCAGGGCTGCTGTTAGTGCTTGCTGACGCTGTACTCTCGGCAAATCTCCTAAACCTGGTTCGCGGAATCGGGCAAACTGTTCTGCTTGTTCGCCATTGAGGGTTTGCCAGCCACTGACTAAATTAATCGACAGCCGACTGCTGGAGTCTTTATATTCCATTGATTGGGGAACAAAGACTTCTACTCCGCCTAACTGATCGACTAACTGACGTAAGCCACTGGTAGAAATACGGATGTAACGATCGATTGGGGCGTTGTTTAAGGTACGGCTAACTACCCGTGCAGCCAAGACTGGGCCGCCTTTGGCATTGGCATCAGATACCTTAGTTAATCCCTTTTCTCCCTTTTCGGGGATGGCGATCATTGTATCTCTGGGAATGGAAAGTACCCGTACAGATTTTTCACTAGGGTTCAGTCGTAACAGTAGCATGGAGTCGCTTTTCCCTGCAAAGCTTTCTGGAGAGCCATCAACAGTACCGCTGACTGGTTCAATCCCCATGATTAAAATATTCATCGGACGTGAAAGCTTGTACTGGGAGAGTTTGCCCCATAACTCCCCTGGTAATGGGATTTTTACTTCGTCTTTAGCAGCAGTTCCTAAATCGTCATCTGTTCGATCTAGATTGCTCCATAAAGGAGTCCACAGCGCTAACGTTGACACCAGCAGCCCAGATAAGATGATGCCAATGACAACCGTCATAAACCATAACAGCCATCGAGGCATGGTTAAGCCCAGTCTCTCAGAAAGCTGATTGGGAATCGCACCCACAGATTCGACGACGCTACGGTTTGGATTCGCTGGCGGGTTTAGTTCGACCTGCTCCTCCTCTGAGTCGGCTGCTGGTGCTGGCGTTACTTGATTTTCTGTCCGTTGAAGTTGCGACGATCGCACGTCACTTTCAAACTCTACTACTTGTTGAGACGTAACCGGATTTTCCGACCATTCGACTTGTTTTATCACAATTATCTCCCCACTCAACCACTCCCTAAAAGTATGTTAATCCAAGCTACAAATATTGCCAGTGGAAAAGCTCACTGTAAACTTGTAATGTTCTTCGGTAGGCGTGTATGACAACATGAATACTTTATTGTTCCCCGTAATCCTAGCTGGTGGTAAAGGTGAACGTTTTTGGCCTCTAAGCCGCAAAGACCGACCCAAGCAATTTTTAAGTCTTGATGGTAGCTCTAGAAGTTTATTACAAGCAACCGCCGATCGATTGATTAAACTCGGTGGCGGGTGGGATTTCTTGTGGGTGATTACTTCTAGTCAGATAGCTGACGGGGTACGCCAACAATTACCTGATCTACCAGTTGAAAACTTACTGATTGAGTCGGAAGGCAGAGACACTGCCGCAGCCGTTGCTTGGACAAGTTTAGAAATCAAACAGCGCTATGGTGAAGACGCTGTGATTGGCTTTTTCCCTGCTGACCACTGGATTGCTGACCAAGAGGCGTTTGCACACACATTAAGTGCGGCTACACAACTGGCAACAAGCACAGCAGCGATTGTTACACTGGGGATCAAGCCTACTTTTCCATCAACCGGTTACGGCTACATTGAGCAAGGTGAAAAAATAGGTAGCTTTAATGAGTTGCCAGCTTATCACGTCAACCGTTTTACTGAAAAGCCCGACCGAGAAACGGCAGAAACTTTTTTATCTACGGGGCGTTTTAGCTGGAATAGTGGAATGTTCGTTTTTCAGGCAGGGGTTGTTCTCAAGGAACTACATACCCATGCTCCAGAAATTATCGAACCTTTAGAACGACATGGCCCTGATATCTATCCTCAGTTGCCTAAGAAGAGTATAGACTATGCGTTAATGGAAAAGACCACTCTAGCATACGTTTTGCCAGTTGATTTTGGTTGGGATGATTTAGGAGATTGGAATGCGATCGAACGTTTACTGAAAAAAGAAGAGACTCCAAACGTGGAACTCGCCACTCATGTAGGTTTAGATACGCAGGGGGCGATTATTTACGCCTCAAATCCAGAAGATGTAGTTGTTACTATTGGTTTAGAGGATGTAGTGATTGTGCGCGATCGCAATGTCACCCTCGTTGTCAAAAAAGAACGTACCCAAGAAATCAAGCAGATCCTTAAAATTCTCCAAAACGATTCCCGATTGACCGACCTGCTATAAAAGTTAGAACCCTTGGCAGAGGCAAAAAAGTCTGTTTTCCCATTATAACTTGACAGTCTGTTATTTTATCTGACAGTTATGGACATTATTAGCTTTGAGCCTCTGGCCAAGACAATGGCAATCGATTCTATTACTGCCTATCAAAAATATATTTCTCCGTCCAAAGGATTTTCTTGTTCCCATCGCTTATTACACGGCGGGGATTCCTGCTCAAACTACGTCAAACGGATGCTGAACGAACAGAAGCTCGACGAAGCCGTACAATCATCCTTAAAAAGATTTCAAGAATGTGCGGTAGCCAGTAAAACTTTAACAAGCATCAAAACTAGAGCTGATTTTCGTTGTATTGTCATTCCCTGCTGCCTACCTCTTTAACTCCTCTGTATCTTTGCAGTGATTTTACAAAAATGTTCCTCACCCAAACTGTTCCCCGTCAACGAGAAATTCTTGAAGTCTTCCTTCGCAATGGCTGGGACTATATGCGAAGGTTACTTACTGGTGGCAAAACTGATGAACCCCAACTTCCGACACCTGCGGTTTTAAAAAATATTCTGGTAGATTTGGGCCCAGTTTACGTCAAACTTGGTCAGTTAATGTCTACCCGCCCTGACTTACTGAGCGCCTCCTACATTGAGGAATTGTCAACTTTACAAGATGAAGTACCACCAGTTCCTTGGTCAGAAATAGAAATAATTCTCCGTAAAGAATTAAAACTTCCACTAGCAGAAACCTTCAGTACAGTTAACCCGACCCCAGTGGCAGCCGGATCGATTGCCCAGACACATCGAGCTACACTAGCAGACGGTCGAGAAGTCGCTCTGAAAGTGCAACGTCCGGGAATTGATCTGACTATTGGCCAAGATATTGCTTTAATTCAAGGTATTGCCGATTTAGTAGCGCGGACTGAGTTTGGGCAAACTTACGAAATCAAATCCATCGCCGAAGAATTTACTAAAGCCTTAGAAGCCGAGTTAGATTTTACACGGGAAGCAAGTTTTACAGACCAACTGCGGCGCAACTTATCCCAGAGTCGCTGGTACGATCCTACACAAATAGTGGTTGCGGAAATTAACTGGGAATTGACCACAGAGAAATTACTGGTGATGGAATGGTTGGATGGAGTGCCATTTCTGGCGGCGGATTTGGATAGTGACCCCAACGTTAAAGATCCAGCCGAAAAGCGTAAAGAAATAACTACTTTGTTATTTCGGGTATTTTTCCAGCAACTATATATTGATGGCTTTTTTCACGCCGATCCTCATCCAGGAAACTTGTTTTATCTCAAAGATGGTCGTGTTGCCCTCTTAGATTGTGGAATGGTGGGAAGACTCGATCCCCGTACACAGCAGATATTAACGGAAATGTTGTTAGCGATCGTTGATTTAGATGCTCAAAGGTGCGCTCAGTTAACTTTACAGCTATCAGATTCTGGTCAGCCAGTAATTTTGTCGCGGTTAGAAAATGATTACGATCGCATGTTGCGAAAATATCACAATGTCAGCCTCACGCAAATAAACTTCAGTCAGATAATTTATGAAGTTTTACAAGTTGCCCGGAACAATAAAATTAGGTTGCCTAGTAATATGGGTTTGTATGCCAAAACCCTAGCGAATTTAGAAGGGGTAGCGCGGACATTCAACCCAGAGCTTAACTTTTTTGATGAAGTCAAACCATTAATTACAGACTTGTTTCGTCGGCAATTACTGGGCGATAATCCAGTGCGATCGCTCCTACGGACAGCCTTAGATATTAAAAGTCTGTCTCTCCAATCTCCCCGCCAAATTGAACTGTTATTAGACCGTGTTACCTCAGAAACCTTACAGTGGAATCTCTCGCTGCGGGGGCTAGATGGCGTGCGGCGCACTATGGACGATGCGGCTAACCGACTATCTTTTAGTATATTAGTGGGTTCGCTGATTATGGGTGCGGCAATTATTTCCACCAGAGCGCAGACAACTCAGCTATCTTTTTTAAGCACCATCCTGTTTGCAGTCGCTAGTTTATTGGGTTTGTGGTTAATTATTAGTACATTGCGATCGGGACGTTTACGGTAAAACCATTTTTAATTTTGGACTTTGAATTGAAGGAAAAATCTAAAATTTAAAATTGAAGTTTGTAGTAAGGACTTTAGTGCTTAGAAAATTAAGGATTAAAGTCCTTACTACGAACTTATTTACCCATAAATTGTTATTAACTGGATAATATTCCGGCAATACTCGTCAATTCCATAATTTTCTCAAACTGAAAATCATGAGCTAAATTCTTGATAAAATTTTGCAGCACGGCATTTTCGGAAGGGATTTGCTCAATCAATTCTAAAATCAGGTCATCACTACATTGAGCTGCGGCAGTATATAACTGTTTCACCCATTCAGGTGACATTTCAGATAATAAATTCACTAAATCTGTGAGCGTCAATATTGATTTTGATCTTTGTTGCTTTAGGTTTGTTAGCTGATAGCTTTCTTCTTGATAAATATATTGAACTCCCAAATATTCGCTTAACTTTTCTAGTAATAGTTCCTCGCGGAAAGGCTTATTAATATAATCATCACAACCCGCTTTGATTATTGCCTCTCGTTGTTCTTCAAAAGCATTAGCAGTTAAGGCAATAATAATGGTCTTCCAATTGGATATTTGGGATTCGGTATTTTGGATTGAGGTTTCTTCTCTAGTTTTAATAAATTTTGTGGCTTCGTAGCCGTCCATAATTGGCATCCGCATATCCATTAAGATTAGATGTGGTTGCCATGTCTGCCAAAGTGCGATCGCTTCGATGCCATTTATTGCTTCTTGGACTGCAAAACCGATGGATGTGAGAATTCTCATTAGCACTAAACGGCTGTCTGTGGAGTCATCAACCACTAAAATACGGTATTCACTTTGAGCAGGCGCTAAACTAACAACTTGGGGTCTAGTTTGTTGGATCTGGATTTCGCTGGCTGCGGCTAGACCAAATTGAATATCAAAAGCAAATTTACTTCCTTCGCCAATAGTGCTAGTGACGCTAATATCTCCTCCCATTAGTTGCACGTATTTGCGGCTAATTGCTAAACCTAGTCCTGTTCCCTGTTGCGATTTTCTTCCGGTTTCAGTTTGCCCAAAAGCTTCAAATAGCAAGTCAATTTCTTGTAGGGCAATACCGCGGCCAGTGTCTTGTACCTCGAAGAAGAGATGAGGGGGATGAGGAAGATTTTGCTCCCCCTGCTCCCTCATCTCCCCCTGCTCCCCCTGCCCCCAATCCCCCATCCCCACCCGCAGCGTCACCCTTCCAGTATCGGTAAATTTGATTGCATTTCCCAGGAGATTAAGCAAGACTTGACGCAGTTTACTTTCGTCAACTTGGATGTACTGGGGAAGGTGAGATGTATATTCAAAGACTAATTCCAATCCTTTGGAGGTGGCGCGGAAGCGCAACATCTCTTCGAGGTTTTCCAAGAGGCGAATTAAGTCAAAACTGTTGAGATTTAAGGTTATTCTGCCAGCTTCGATTTTAGACATTTCCAAAATATCGTTGATTAAATTCAGGAGATGTTCGCCAGCACGATTGATGATTGCTAGATTTTGCTGATGTTCAGTTGATAATTCACGATCGTGGCTCATGACTTGGGTAAAACCGAGGATGGCGTTAAGTGGGGTACGCAGTTCGTGACTCATGTTGGCGAGGAATTCGCTTTTGGCACGATTAGCAGCATCAGCAATGATTACAGCTTCTTGCAATGCTTGGGACTGCCTTTGAGTTTGCGCTAGCAATTGTGCCTGCTGTAAAGCAACACCCAACTGATTGCCAATTTGAACTACGATGTTGATTTCTCCTGGTTTCCATTGGCGGGGATCGGAATTTTGATAACTCGCCAGTAATCCCCAAAGCTGACTACCATGTAAAATCGGAACAATAATATATGCTTTAGCCTGAAAGCGCTCTAAGAGGTTGATATAAGCAGGATGAAACTCAGCGTTGTAAATGTCTGGGACACAGAGGAAACTTGCACCTGGGGTTACTTGCAGATCAGGATATTCCACGTGGTTATCCCCACCATCCAAAATTTTCGCTAGGCAACGCCCATCTTGTAAAACACCTTCTGTGAGATGAGGGTCATTGTTGTGTTCTTCTATGAGAGAAATCCAACCGTTACCCACCGATTCAGAAACAAATTCTCCATTCCAGTCGGGATTGAAACGATAGACAACAACCCGATCGCAGTTGAGTACTTGGCGTAATTCTTCGGTTGTAGCCGCAAATATCGTCTCTAAATCCAGTGTTTGGCGCATTCTTTGAATTACTTGAGCGATCGCTCTTTCTCGCTCTGCACTCTCACGCAAGGCTTCTTCTGCCAATTTTCTCTCGGTAATATCTGTAATTGTACCGATGTAGCCTTTAATTTCTCCATCATCTCTAAATTCTGGCAAAGCATGACAAATTACCCAGACGACTGTATTATCATCATCATGCAAGAAACGATGTTCGTACTTATAGGTTGACTTGGCGGCTGTTGCTTGATTCCATGCCAACAATAGCTGCTCGCGGTCGTCTGGATGTACGGCATTTGCCCAACCTGTTCCTAGAGAATCTTCTAAACTACATCCAGTAATTTCACTCCAGCGTTGATTAAAATATAAAACATTGCCATCTACATCAGTATGAAAGATACAAGCTGGTGAGGCTTCTGCTAGAAGTTGATATCGTTGCTGACCTGACTGCAAAGCTAGTTCTGCCAATTTGCGATCGTTAATGTCTGCCCAATAACCAACGCATTCTATAGGGTAGTCAGCTTCGTTATAAATTAACCTCATCTTTTCGTAAAACCAGTGATAAGTTCCATCAGCATGTAACCAACGGTATTCGTAGGAAATGTACTCCTGCTCAATAAGCTCCTGAAATTTTTCTGAGATGAGTTTAATATCTTGTGGGTGGACGTGATGGAGCCAGAAACTGGAATTATCGATAAATTCCCGCGCTTCGTAGCCCACCATTTCTTTAACGTTCTCACTGATAAAGGTTGTGCTACAATCGTCTGATGTTTTGCTGCTATAAATAACTACAGGGCTAGAGGTGAGCAGATATTGTAGGCGTTCGTTTGCTAAACGCAGTTCTTGTTCAACACGTTTGCGATAGCTAATTTCTACTAAAACCGTGCCAACACCAGAGGGGCGATCGTCTTCACCAACAATCGGAAAATAAGAAACTAAGAAGTGGCGGATAATATCTGGTTGTTTAATTGATGCACCGCTTAATTCTTGATTGAGAATAGGTTGACCGGTGATCAGAACTTGTTGATAAATTGGTTCTACTAAAGGGGCGATGTGGGGTAAAACTTCATGGATGGTCTTGCCAATATGATCTTGCTGGGGTAGTCCATTAATTTCCGCCAGCAGTTGGTTGATTTGCACAAACCGCAGCTGGTTATCTACAATATTCATACCGACGGGAGCACTGCTAAAAAAGGCATTGAGACGAGCTTCTCTGAGTGCTAGTTCTTGTTCTAGGGTTTTGCGCTCAATCAACCCACCCAACTGAGCAGCAACAGCACTGACTAGCAAGAGCAAACGCCGATCTACCAATACTGAGCTACGTTTAAAAAATACTAAAACAGCTAATACTTGGTTTCCAGCCACTATCGGAACACCAAAACCAGCTTTTAATCCTACCTTTGCAGCTTGTGGCGATCGCCAAAAAATTGGTTGTGTAACTTTAGAAACATCTTCTATCCATTCTGGTTCTTGGTTCTGCCAAACTCTTCCTGGTAATCCCACTCCCAGAGGGAATTTCACAGTTTGGCTTTCGTGGCAGAATTCCTCTAAACTGCTATCCTCACCGTACCAGCCCAGACTGTGTTCTAAAACAGTCCCATCTTCATTAGGTATCCAGGCTTCACCAAAATCCCAGCCGATGGTGTGACAAATTAAACGCAAGACCACTGCTAAGGCGCTGTTGACATCGCTGGCGCGAGTGATAGCTTGGGTTGTCAACAGTAACAAACGGCTTTCATTTTCTGCCTGCTTGCGTTCAGTAATATCTTTTGCAGTGCCCAGTACGTACCATTGTCCATCAATCTCGCTCATTTCTGCACTCAACAGTGTTGTCTTGATTTCTCCTGTTGAAGTGCAGACATCAATCTCATAGTTGCGGACGGCTTTTGTTTGTTGCAGAATGTTGGTAAGAAAATTATATTCTTCTGGATTCACCCAAATATGCAATTCTTCATCGGTGCGATCGATCACTTGAGAGCGAGAATAACCAAAAAACCTACAAAAGCTGTCGTTTACTTCGATGTAGCGTTTGTTGAAAACAGTAATTAAGGCAATTGGGTCAGGAGATGACCGAAAAGCTGAGGCTAACTTTTCTTCAGAAGCTCGTCGCGCTGCTTCTGCGTGTTGGCGTTCTTTTGCCTCCAATACCAAAGATACTAAATTGCCCAGAGAGCGAGCGAAATTTTGGTCTTCTAACGTCCAATGATGAGTAACTTCCACTGCCTCCAGACATAAAACTCCTACGGTTTTTCCCTCCAGCCTAACGGGTGTATCGAGTATAGAGGTGATGTTTAATCTTGAGTAAGACGCAGAAAATTCTTTAGTTCTGGGATCGGCATGAGCATCATCTGCGGCGATTGGTTGATCTTGCTGCAAAGCTGCAAAATAAACTGGATAGTCTACTGCTGATAAGAAAAATCCTTCGCTATGTTGATTGCGACTGCCCTCAAATAGATCAAAACACTGGATTTTCATGCCTGTTTCGTCATACAGCCAGACACTAGCTCGTTCCATCCCAATATTCTTAACTGCTGTTTCTGTGATTTTACTCAAGGCTGCTTTCAAATCACCCTGATAAAGCGTCTGATTTTGTGCCAATTGTGTTAGCACTAGATTATGATTGCGGAGCTTAATTGCACTTTCTTGGAGTAATTTTTCTACACCTCGACGCTGTGTAATATTACTAGCAGTGCCCGTCATGCCTATAACCAAACCCGATTCGTTGCGTAATGCGATCGCATTCAACATTAGATAAAGTAAGCTACCATCTTTAGCTACACAGGTAGTTTCATGCTGAAAGATAGACTTTCCCTGAAGAACACGCTCAAAGGCTACTTTATCTTGAAGAACTTGTGTAGGTGAGATGAAATCAATTAAGGCACGCCCGATCATTTCTTGGGGTTCGTAGCCATAAATCTGCTTGACTGCTGGATTGACAAAGGTAATTAGTCCATCAATGTCCACCGACCATATCATGTCCTGGGATGTCTCCACTAGGAGCCGATACTGACTTTCACTCTTCTTGAGGGCGGCTTCGACTACAAGGCGTTCGCTTTGATAAACTTTTCTACAAAAGGCTTTGCTAATGCTAACGGGAATTTCTTTAAAAATATCTTCTATTTGTCTGTTACGAATATTTAACTCAACTGTAATCCGTTGACGCTCTTTAATCTCCTGTTGCAGTTGGGAATTTTTTTCTTTTAACTGTTTTTTCAGTCTTTGGAGAGTGAGTTGATTTTGGACGCGTAATAAAACTTCTTTAGTTTGGAATGGTTGAGTAATATAATCAATATCGTCTAAATTTAAGACGTTTATTTTTTCAAAAAAATCATCGAAAATTCCGAAAAGAATTATCCCAATCTCTTGAGTTTGCTCGTTAGCTTTCAAATATTGACATACTTCATAGTCATCCCTCTCGATCATGAGAACATTTAGCAAAAGCAAATCCGGGGGAGAGGCGAGTGCTGTATTGATTGCCAATTGCCCAGAAATGAGACTTTCTACCTGATAACCTTGGTTTTGAAGGATGTCTGATAAAAAATGTAAATTCTCTAAGTTGTCATCAACTAATAAAATTTTTATTTTTTGAGCATCCATATCAGTTACTAAGTTAATTTTCAATCAGGAAGAATTTATTGAATAAAACTGAACATAAAATCAGAAAGCAAAACTCTGTCACCAGTCGGTCAGTTCGTTAACGTTATTAGTCAAGTTTTCCAACTTAGGGCTAAGTAGTGCTATGACTTCGGTGTTAGCTTCCTGTTTTTCACTTAATCCAGCAATGGCAGTAGTATTTATCTCTTGCTGTGCAGCTACTCTAACTAAGATTGCTTCGATAAGTTCTAATCTATTTGGTGTATTAGTCATAATATTATTCTTCATTTTTAGATTTTAAAGTTTGCTCGTATTTGGTAGCGTATTCATCCATAAGTATTTCTAGCACTTCAGTCATATTTTTATTGTTAGCACTGCAAGCTACTTTAAATTTTTGTCTGAGGTCAGGCATAACGTGCAGTGTGATATTAATAGCATTTCGCCTGATGTCAACAAAGGAAAAATAATTAATGATTACTTCCAAGTTAAACCAATTCTCTAAAATCTGGCAACAGATTCAAACCCCCAAACCCAGATAAAGTTTGATTTTCTTAATTACGAATTACAAATTACGTAGCTTGCTTCTCGCATGAAGGCCAGTATTACGAATTGGTATTAAACTGCTATTTTATGAAAGAGTGAATACATAGGCAAGATAAAAATAAAACTATTTTCCTCCCTAACCATGACTCAAGAAACTTCACCAAAAGCGATTGTTGTTTTCGATATTGATGGCGTTGTGCGCGATGTTAGCGGCTCCTATCGCCGAGCGATCGCAGATACTGTAGAATATTTTACTACGCAAGCATATCGCCCAACTCCACTGGATATTGACCAACTGAAGTCTGAAGGCGTGTGGAATAACGATTGGGAAGCATCGCAGGAATTAATTTACCGCTACTTTGAAACCCAAAAACAGAGCCGCGAGCAACTGCAACTAGATTACAGTGCGATCGTTGCCTTTTTTCAATCCCGCTACCGCGGCCCAGACCCAAATAATTTTACTGGGTATATCTGTAATGAACCTTTATTATTACAACTTAGCTATTTAGAACAACTTACCGAAGCGGGGATTGCTTGGGGATTTTTTAGCGGTGCAACTCGTGGTTCAGCTAACTACATTTTGGAAAAGCGTCTGGGCTTAGAATCTCCAGTATTGATTGCGATGGAGGATGCACCAGGTAAACCTGACCCCACTGGACTTTTTGCTACAGTTCGTGAATTAGAAAATGGAATTGAGCAAAAATTAGCTGTAGTGTATGTGGGAGATACGGTAGCAGATATGTATACCGTCGAGAAAGCACGAAATTTAGATTCTGCTCGCCCTTGGATTGGTGTAGGGGTTTTACCGCCCCATGTACAGGAAACAGCACTGCGTAGTGATGTTTATGGTGAGACACTAATAGCAGCAGGAGCAGCTGTAGTTTTGCGTAATGTGCAAGAATTGACCCCAAGGCAGATTCAAGAATTGGTGAGTTCATCTAGTTAATCTGTGTTCTAAGATGAATCAAGCTATGCGTGGATGAATGACTAGCTGATAACAATCTTGCTCCAATTATTGGGAGATAAATAAAAATGTCTGCACTTAAACTGCCTAACGGCCCTCAAACTCATCCTTGGGTACAGACGTATCAATGGCTTACTAACCCATTGGAATACATGGAAGACTGTGCTAAAAGCTATGGTGATATGTTTACTCTGCGAATCGGCCCAGTTTTTACTCCTCAAGTTTTCATTAGTAATCCTCAAGCGATTCAGCAGATTTTTACCACCGATCCAAAACAGTTAGATTCTGGTGCAGCAGCAGGTTCAGGCTCGCCTTTATTGGGGCCAAATTCTCTACTATCCTTAGAAGGTAAACCTCACCAGCGCCAGCGGAAACTGCTGACACCTCCTCTACATGGGGAAAGAATGCAGGCTTATGGTGATTTAATTGGTGAAATCACCAAGCAGGTAACTAGCGAGTGGCCAGTTGGGGAAAGCTTTACAGTCTTGCCATCCATGCAAGAAATCTCCTTTCAAGTGATTTTGAAGGCTGTATTTGGTCTAAAGGACGGACTTCGTTATGAAAAACTCAAAGAAATCCTGATTGCTATCCTGAATCCAAAAAGACCGATTTTGCGGGCAATGCTGCTGCTGTTCCCCTTATTACGACAGGATTTAGGGCCTCGCAGTCCTTGGGGCAGTTATCTACGTTTGCGGCAGGAAATGGATGATCTGATCTATGCTGAAATTCAAGAAAGGCGATCGCTTGCTGACCAATCTCGAAGTGATATTCTGTCTTTAATGATGGCGGCTCGTGATGAAGCAGGGGAGCCGATGACAGACTTGGAATTACGTGATGAATTGATGACTTTGTTAGTTGCAGGTCATGAAACTACGGCTAGTTCTTTGGCATGGGCGCTGTACTGGATTCATCATCAGCCTGAAGTCCGTGAAAAACTGATGCAAGAATTGAATAGTCTGGGTGACAACAAAGACTCAAACGCTATTTTCCGATTACCCTATTTGAATGCGGTTTGTTCGGAAACAATGCGCCTGTATCCAGTGGCGATGTTGGGATTAAATCGATTGGTTAAATCCCCTGTAGAAATTGCAGGCTACAAATTTGACTCTGGGACAATATTAGTTCCTTGTATTTATTTGAGCCATCATCGAGAAGATTTATACCCCAATTCCAAGCAGTTTCAGCCAGATCGGTTTCTAGAGAGCCAATTTACTCCAGCGGAATATTTACCCTTTGGTGGTGGGAATCGTCGCTGTATTGGTATGGCATTTGCCCTGTTTGAAATGAAACTGGTATTAGCAACTGTACTATCTAGTTGGCAAATGAAACTAGCTGATACAAAGCCAGTAATACCAGTTCGGAAAAGCTTCTTGTTAGCACCAGGCGGTGGTGTACCAATGGTGGTAACTGGAAAGCGTCAGCAAAATCAGCGAGTTCTTGAGACTAACTCAGTGTAAAAAGTTGCCCAATCAGGTGGGAGCGATCGCTTCGCTTCCCCTTTGATTTACCTGCTATAGCAAGGGACTGGGGACTGGGTGAAAAGTCTTTTTGTGTCTCAGTTTTATCATCTGTTGATGTCCTAATCACCAAGACTTGTGCTATAATCATTGGATTTTCAAGAACTTATCCAAAGCTGTAACTAGGCTGGGAGGCCAACGCCGGATATTTTTTACCCAGTCGATATCCTTATAGCGGCTATCAAGTCCATAAGCTGCTACCCAGTTGCTTTCTGCTTCACCTTGTTCTCCATTTACCCAATATGCAGCAGTAAGGGCAGCACGTACATCAGCAAATTTGGAGTATTTACGGGCGATATTTCGCATCTCGCGGATTGCTTGCTCTTTTTGACCAGTTTCATAAAGAGCGAGAGCGTAGTTAGCACGGGCGAAGGCAAAATTCGGGGCTATCTGATTAGATTTTTTGTAATCTGCGATCGCATCATCCCATTTTCCCAAACCTGCTGTGGCATTACCGCGATTGTTATACGCCATTGCATCATTAGGATCGAGTTCTAAGACATGATTATAATCTGCGATCGCCGAATCCCATTTTCCCATCCCTTCCAACGCCGCGCCGCGATTCAAGTAAGGATCGGTAACATTCGGCGCTAGTTCTATGGCTTTGTTATAATCTTCCAGCGCCTCTTGCAACTTATTCTGGCTCACCCGCGAATTTCCCCGGTTACTCCACGCCCCCGCATTCGTGGGAAATTGCTCAATAATCTTTGTCCAGTAAGTTTCAGCCGTAGCAAAATCACCTTGATTCGTCGCAATAAACGCTTGATTTGCCCACTCATCACCTTGTTTTAACTGTTCTTCAGTAATGGGCGGCTGAGATTGTGCCATAACTGGTGTACCCCAGCCAAACACAAGTAACAGACTGAGAAAAATACCAATCAACTTAATCATCTAGGTTTACCTAATTTGTCATTGTCATTTGTCATTTGTCATTGAGCATAGAAATGGGGTTCAAAGACTCATTAATGGAGTTCAAAGGCTCATTAATGGAGTTCAAAGGCTCATTAATGGAGTTCAAAGACTCATTAATGAAGTTCAAAGGCTCATTAATGGAGTTCAAAGACTCATTAATGAAGTTCAAAGGCTCATTAATGAAGTTCAAAGGCTCATTAATGAAGTTCAAAGGCTCATTAATGACGTATCAATGCCCAATGCCCAATGCTCAATGCCCGTAATTACAATAATGACAACTGTTCATTAGGGGGCGTGAATCCCAAATGCTTATATGCTGCCTTAGTTGCCATTCTGCCGCGATGAGTCCGAGTTAAATACCCAATCTGCATGAGGTAAGGTTCGTATACCTCTTCAATTGTTTGAGTATCTTCACCCGTTGCTGCTGCCATTGTTTCTAACCCCACTGGCCCGCCGTTAAATTGTTCAATTATTACACTCAACATCTGCCGATCTGTCCAATCTAAACCGCAAGGATCTACTTGGAATAGTTGCAATGCCTCGGATGCAATGTTTTCATTAATATCCCCAGACATTTTTACTTCCGCATAATCACGTACCCGTTTTAGTAACCTATTGGCAATACGTGGTGTGCCGCGTGAACGACGGGCAATTTCTGTGGCTCCATCTTCTGTAATCGGGGTTTTGAGTAATTGAGCAGTTCGCAGTACAATTTTAGTCAGTTCCTCAACTTCGTAAAATCGGAGTTTTTGAATCAAACCAAAGCGATCGCGCAGTGGTGAAGTTAAAGCACCCACACGAGTTGTAGCCCCTACTAGAGTAAATTTTGACAGTGGCAAACTTCTGATCCGAGCGCTGGAACCCTTACCAATGGTAATATCTAAGCGATAATCTTCCATTGCTGGATAGAGAATTTCCTCCGTCATCCGCGAGAGGCGATGAATTTCATCCACAAATAAGATATCCCCTGGCTTGAGGTTTACCAATAGCCCAACAATATCTCGTGGACGTTCTAGGGCTGGTGCACTAGTAATTTTATAATTTACCCCCATTTCTGATGCTAAAATCATTGCCATTGTGGTTTTGCCCAATCCTGGCGGCCCATACAGCAGTAAGTGATCCAATACCTCACCACGAGACTTAGCTGCTTTAATGGCAATATCTAGCACATCCTTTAAATCTTTTTGCCCAATGTAATCAGTAAATCGGTGTGGTCGAATACCTTCTTCTTGTTGTTCTTGCTCATCAATAGCAGCTTCAGGCTGCAAAATATTGTCTGCCGAAGGTGTCCTCGCCGACTCGCGACGCTGCTTTGGTTCTTTGTTGGGTTCTGGAGGCTGTTTTTTCGAGGAGATTATCGCCATAATTCAGCTATCTATTTTTAAGGGACTAGAAAGTGGAGAGTGGGGAGTGGGGAATGGGGAGTGGGGAATGGGGACTGGGGACTGGGGATGGTGGGGCCCCCTCTGGGGATAAGGGGTAATAGGGACTGGGGGAGTAGGGAAACAAGGTGACTTGAGTCAGAACTTGCAACAAGTCTTTCCCCATGTCTAATGCCCAATGCCCCATGCCCTATGCTCCATGCCCAATGCCCAATGCCCAATGCCCAATGCCCCATGTCCGTGAAAATTTTCGTTTGAGAATACCCGCGCCAATTTAAAATTTAAATTCCGGTTTAAATTCCGGTCAATTACCCAGAAGTACAAAAGTTATTATGTTATCTAAAAGAATCTTACCGTGCTTAGATGTGAAGGCGGGACGGGTTGTAAAAGGAGTTAACTTTGTTAATCTCCAAGATGCAGGCGATCCGGTAGAACTGGCCAAGGTTTACAACGAAGCCGGTGCTGATGAGTTAGTATTTCTGGATATTACAGCTACTCATGAAGACCGAGCTACAATTTTAGATGTGGTCTACCGCACTGCTGAACAGGTCTTTATTCCATTGACTGTAGGTGGTGGCATTCAATCCTTAGAAAATGTTAAAGCTTTGTTACGAGCGGGCGCAGATAAGGTTAGTATTAATTCTGCGGCGGTGCGGGAACCAGACTTGATTAATCGGGCAAGCGATCGCTTTGGTAATCAGTGCATAGTTGTTGCTATTGATGCCAGACGCAGAAATAACCCGGAGAATCCAGGTTGGGATGTGTATGTGAGGGGTGGCAGAGAAAATACAGGCTTAGATGCCCTATTGTGGGCACTAGAAGTTGAAAAACGGGGGGCCGGAGAACTGCTAGTCACAAGCATGGATGCTGATGGCACCCAAGCTGGATATGACATTGAAATTACACGGGCAATCGCCGATGCTGTGGAAATTCCAGTTATTGCTTCTGGTGGTGCAGGTAATTGTGAACATATCTACACTGCCCTAACTGAAGGCAAAGCTGAAGCTGCATTACTCGCGTCACTGTTACATTACGGACAATTAAGCGTAGCTGAAATTAAAAGTTACTTGCGCGATCGCAACGTGCCAGTCAGAACATTCTGTTGATCCACCATTTCCCATTTAATGACATCCATCTAAGGTTAGACACACTTCCTGAAAAGGGTGTTAATATTATTTTACAAGTATTAAAAAATATTAAGAAATATGTTGCTTCCTATTTTACTTTTTGATGTAGCCCTAGTAGCGTGGTCGCTGCACTTAATGGAAAAAGCTTACGAGAGTAAAGAATTTTCTCTAATGTTAGCTGGTACCTTGGTTGCTCTTGCTGCTGCTGCCATGTTAGTAGTTTACTTTTTGATGGGGCATTGTATGACCTATTTGTTTCAAGTATCCTAGAGAGTGCTGAGTGCCAGAGGAGATATTTAAAATTTAGTTTCCAGAAAAAGCTTGACAAAGTAATACCAATTCAAAATTCACGCATTCAAAATTCACGCATTAAGAAAGCCAGACAGAACAAAGGTTTGGGAGCATGTATCTGTCGCATTCTTTTTTCAAATTGGTATAATAATTAAGCAATTATATAGGACTTATTTTAAGGGGTTATAGTGCAGTTGGTAGCGCATTTGTACATTCACAAATTAGATGTCGCAATCGATTTCGGCGTTTGAGTAAGGATTATCTAGAAAGAATTCAGGAGTCAGGAGTCAGAATTCAGAATTGAATTGGAGTCCGACTGGTGAATGAATAAGCGTCGTTTTTGCACCCCCGCTAAATCTTCTCTACGAGACGCTGCGCGAACGATTTAGCGGTCAACAAAAAAGTGGCGAGTCTGAAATCCCCCACTAAATTGATTCTGACCGGAGCCGGAGCGTCTCCGGCTCCGCTCCTGAATTCTGACTTCTGAATTCTTCTTCAAGCATCACTTTTTGAGTTTTACTTTGTGGAGTAATTCATCTTTAATCCGGTTAAGAATTGAAGTCTCATCCAAGTTTGCCAAAATCCGATTAATCACTGCTTTTGGCCCATCAGGCCCCCAAGTTGCGCCATTGGCTAAATAAACTTTGGTAACTTGTCCAATCCCGTAAGAAGAAACACCAGCTACTCCTCCTTGGGTAATTGCTACCGATATATAAGGGCCTAGCGCAATACCACCCGTAGCTGTTGCAGAGATTCCAAGTAAAGTTTTTAATCCACTCAAGCCTAAATTTGCTAACAATTCACTAGCACCGATGCCGCCCATACTCAGGGCGATTTTTTGTAGCAATTGTACAGCCCCAGCTTCCGTCATGGAGAAGCCATAGAGTTTAGATAAACCCAAAATCAGAGCAATATCAATTACCACACTACTCAGAATATCTACCACGGTTACGGGATTAAGTGCGATCGCTAATGCCTTAGTCATCACAGCCTTCCAAATCAACTGATTGGCATTCTGTTCCCGAATCATCAGTTTTCGTTCTATCAACTGCTCATTTACAATGTCGGCATAAAGCATAGTATTTAGCGCAACCAAGGCTTTACCCTCACGATGCAGAATCTCCAAGATTTTCAGCTTCAGTTCCTCGACTTGGGCATTCCCTGTACGCAACTGTATGCCCCTCGTACCATCAGGGCGACGAATTGCTGTCTTCACCAATGGCGATGCCGCAGCCATGACAATTTCTAGAGGTGTGAGTAATTCCCGCACCCTTTCATCCCGGATTTTGTGATAGATTGCCATCCGGTCTGCTTCTGGATACTGATCTACTTTGTTAAACACTAGAATGATCGGTTTACCTGCTTCCCGCAACTGAGAAAGGGCAGCGTATTCTAGCTTTGTCATATCCCCAGAGATCACAAACAGAATCAAATCCGCAAGTTTTGCAATCTGTTCAGCTAACGCAGCACGGGTTGCACCATCTACCTCGTCTAACCCAGGAGTGTCAATTAATTCCACCTGGGATTGACCTACACCAGGGAGAGTAACTCGCAAAGCACGTTCAGTTTCCCCAATCGCTTCCTCACTAATACTCCAATTAACTCTTTGTGCAGCACGAGTGACACCGTGCAGCGGCCCAGTTTCAAATACTGTTTGCCCAACCAAAGCATTGAGTAGAGAAGACTTACCACGTCCCACCATGCCAAAAGCCGCAATCTGCACCACCATGCTGTCTAACTTCCCCAGCATAGTTTCCAAATCAGCAATTTCTGTCTCTAACCCAGTTTTTTCCTGCGCAGTAAGGTCGAGATTGGCTACCAAGTTTCGCAGCGCCGTTTGTGCTTGTTTATAGTTCAGTTCCGTCTGAATGTCTTCAAAGCTGAAAATGGCACTATCCAGTTCTTCCTCCCAGCTGAGAGAATTTGCGTCAGTGTTAGCAGAATCGCTTTGATCGGGTTCAGGCACGGGCAATGTCGAAGTCATATTAATTTTAGATTTTAAATTTTAGATTTTTAAATTAGCCCCGTCTCTTATCCTAGTTATTTTTAACAGGGGTTTGTGAAACAGAGGAGAACAACTCTTGACCCTTGACCAATGACTAATGACCAATGACTAATGACTAATGGCTAACAAAAAGTCATAAACTGAAAAATGCATCTAATATAACGCGTTAGGATCTTGACTAAATTACCTGTGCGGAAAATCGTTATTGCCGGCAACTGGAAAATGTTCAAAACCCAGGCAGAGACCCAGGAGTTTTTACAAGGATTTCTGCCCCACTTAGAGGAAACCCCCCAAGGGCGAGAAGTGGTATTGTGTCCTCCTTTCACTGATTTAAGTGTTTTGTCTAAGACTTTGCACGGTAGCCTCATCCAACTGGGGGCGCAAAATGTCCACTGGGAAGAATTTGGAGCCTATACAGGTGAGATTTCTGCCCCAATGCTGACAGAAAGTGGTGTGCGCTTTGTGATTGTCGGTCACAGCGAACGACGGCAATACTTTGCGGAAACGGACGCCACCGTTAATCTGCGCCTCCGAACTGCTCAAAGGTTTGGTTTGACCCCAATTCTCTGTGTTGGCGAAACTAAACAACAACGAGATGCAGGAGAAGCTGAATCTCTGATTACTCTCCAACTCGACAAAGGCTTGGTAGATATCGATCAGGATAATTTGGTGATTGCCTACGAACCGATTTGGGCCATTGGCACTGGTGACACTTGTGAAGTAGAGGAAGCTAATCGAATAATTGGCTTAATTCGCAGCCAATTGACTAATCCGAATGTATCAATTCAATATGGCGGTTCGGTCAAGCCGAATAATATTGATGAGATTATGGCTCAACCAGAAATTGATGGTGTCCTCGTGGGAGGAGCAAGTCTAGAACCTGAGAGTTTCGCTCGGATTGTGAATTTTAAATCAGTGTGATGTGCTTTTTTCTCGTTCCCATGCAGAGCATGGGAATGGCTAATGTAGATTTATGCCAAGGAACTTGATAATTCGAGGCCGCTGTTTCGATTGGGGACAGCGGACTTATTTGATGGGCATTTTAAATGTAACGCCTGATAGCTTTAGTGATGGGGGTGAGTTTAACACTTCCTCTACCGCTTTAGTACAGGCGCAAGCACTAGTGGCTGCTGGTGCTGACATCATCGATGTGGGGGGTCAATCAACTCGACCAGGGGCAAAGCAAATAACTCTGGCGGAGGAACTTGAACGGGTACTATCGGTATTACAGGTGCTAAGACCAGAGATTTCAGTCCCGATTTCTGTAGATACAACCCGTGCTGCTGTAGCCAAGGCATCTGTAGAAGCTGGAGCGGATATTATTAATGATATTTCTGGCGGCACTTTTGACTCAGAAATGTTGCCAATAGTCGCAGAGTTAGGTGTGCCGATGATTTTAATGCATATCCGGGGAACACCACAGACAATGCAACAACAGACTGATTATCAAGATTTGCTTGGTGAGATTTATAGCTTTTTGGCTCGACAAATTCAGGCAGCAACTACTGCGGGCATTGACCGGGATAAAATTATTATCGATCCTGGTATTGGTTTTGCTAAAAACTATGAGCAAAATTTAGAAATTTTTCGCGGCTTGCGATCGCTCGCACCACTCAACTGTCCTATCTTGGTAGGAGCATCTCGTAAAAGTTTCATTGGTCGCATCTTAAATCAACCAGATCCCAAAGCACGAGTTTGGGGAACGGCAGCAGCTTGTTGTGCTGCTATTTTTAATGGCGCTGATATCCTCCGAGTTCACGATGTTCAAGAAATGCGCGATGTTTCATTAGTAGCTGATGCGCTACTGAGACAAGCTGCACAACATAACTCTTAAGTATTACCGTTCTTCGGTTTTTTTGCCGTTACCTTCTGTAACTATCGACTCGGCTATCAACTCCTGAAACATTTCAGTTGAATTAGCTGGGTCTACAAAGACAATTTTGGCATTACTGCTTTCACCAAGTTTTTGGCTGGCATCTACGTAATCTTGAGCCACAAGATACCGCAAAATGTCCCTACTGTCAGGATTGGAACGGAGAGCTTGAGAAATGATTTGCACTGAAGCCATAGTTCCTTCTGCTTTCTTAATCGCAGCTTCCTTTTCCCCTTCTGCTTCGGTAATCAGTGCCCGTTTTTTGATTACAGCAGCTTGTTCCTCTTCCCTAGACTTTCGGACACTCTCAGGTAAAGTAATTCTCTGAATATCTAACCGGAGAATATCAACTCCCCAATCTGCCGTTATACTATTCAACTGGTCTAAGATAGCTGAGTCCATCTCCGCTCTAGAGACGTTGGTCTGCTCTAGGGTATTCTGAGCAATGATTTCTCGCAGTGTGGTTGTGGTTATCTGTGTCAATGCCCCTTGCAGATCCTCAATCGCGTAAAAGCTTCTCTCAATATCTCTAATGCGCCAGTATACAATAGCGTCCACTTCTACGTAAATATTATCTTGGGTGATCACATTCTGAGGTTTGATGTCTAAAAATTGCTCTCGTGTAGTATCTTCCATCACAATCTGATCGACCAAGGGAACAATAAAGTTCAGTCCCGGCTTAAGTTTCCGATGATACCGCCCTAAGCGTTCAACTAAGGCTTCATTTCCTTGATTAATCAGTTTTGCAGAACCTAATGCATAACCTATAAGGGCTAAAACTATAGCAATAATTGGCTCCATGTATGCTCCTATTCAGCTTTGGGGAGAATTTAGTGTCAAAGATATGCTACTAGCTTGTCATATCTTTGAGTTTAATGTTTTGAGTCTGTAATTTTATCAACACCAGCAGCGATGTCGAGTCGCTGCAAGTTTTGTACATATTCTGTAAGTAAAACTGTTTTGCAGAATGCGATCGCTATTAAAGCACCTTGATAAAACGCTGGCAAGGACTACTTGATGTAATCAACATTACTTGTACTGACATTTTCAGACAGCCTAGATTTATATTAAGTATATTTACGTAAATAAAATAACCTATAGGTAAAATTTTGCATGATTTTAAAAACCCCACTATAATCGGATAAAAATTGGCTTCAGCCATTAAAAATATCACAATATTATGGGCAGATTGTTAATCAAATTTATAGGTTTAATTCTACTTTTCACAGGATTATACTTTTTTGGTCAAAACATCATATTTGTTAGCGGTTACTATTCATATTTTTATCGGAGCTTACCGGCTACAGCTTCAGTTTTAGCAACGATGATAGGTATATTTGCATTAGTCTTTTTTCAAAGAGAAACTGGTAACTTAGGATGGATTTTTCTAGGCATTGGCATAGTACTAGTTTTCTTAAGCGGTGGAGTTATTTTAAAGCCAACTAGCTTATGGAATTTCATAATTGCTTTTACAGCATTAGCAACTGGATATAAATTACTAAATGAGGGCAAAATCAACTTTTAAAATCTGTTTTCATCATATATCTTAGTAACTAAGATTACATTATTCTCCAATTCAGAGTACAGCTAGAAAAATTTAGCATTATAATTTCCCCATCTTCTCTATTGCTTCTGAGAGTGCATTAGGGCACTTAGATTTACTTTTACTTCAATGCTGGTTTCACGATACAGAAGCACACATAAGCCGCCTCAACCGGACGAATAGCCTCTTAATCATGACTTGAACTCAGAGGGGTTTTACTAAGGTTGAAGGTAATATTAGAATGGAAACTATTAATGATGAGGGAAAGGGAAAAATGACCCAGGTGGTTCTAGGAGAGAACGAAGGAATAGACTCAGCTTTGCGTCGATTTAAACGCCAGGTTTCCAAAGCTGGGATATTAGCTGATGTGAAATATCATCGGCATTTTGAAACACCAATAGAAAAACGCAAACGTAAGGCAGTGGCAGCTAGACGCACAAGACGTTTTAAATAAACCTATTTGGTGTGATATCGGCGTTGCTTGAGGTTATGACCGAAAACAGGCAATAGCAAAAGCGCCATTTATTCATACAAACATTAAGCAAAGTCTGCCGCACCGCTAATTAGGGTGTAAATGAGTTACTTTTCCTATACGTAGAGCGCGTTAGAGGCTTTATCTTGGTTAGATGGAGTAAGCTAAAATCGCTGCCCATCAACCAAAATAAGCGCCTTGAAACATCGGTTAGCTTTCTTTAATCAGCTGATAGGACAGTATTCATCCAGCCCTAAGACTCAGAATTATTAATGGTGCGGCTATTACAAACATTCATCGCCTTTTCTACTCCCTGTTTGAGACTTAGTTCAATACACTCAACTACGAACTGAAGTACAAGAGACATCTGCTGATTTTCGGCAGCAGAAAATCGCCCTAGCACATGAGAGATAGCACCGGAATCATCGTTATTAGCTGTATCTTTGGGTTTACCAATACCGATTCGCAAACGGGGAAAGTTTTGGCTACTAAGATGTGCGATCGCACTTTTCATGCCGTTATGTCCCCCAGCTGAACCAGACAAGCGCAGACGAGTTTTTCCCAAGGGTAAATCCATATCGTCATAAATCACCAACACTGACTCAGGCGGCAATTTATACCAACTTGTCACCGCTTGTATTGCTTGTCCTGAGCGATTCATATAAGTTAACGGCTTTAGTAAGCGAATCTTACCTCCACCTGGGGCCATACCCTCGCCATACTCACCCTGAAACTTGCGGTTTTCTGTTAAGGAAATGCGCCAAGAACGGGAGAGAGTTTCTAAAGCAGCAAAGCCGATATTATGGCGTGTTTGCTCGTATTTAGCTTCTGGATTCCCTAACCCGACGATTAGCTGGGGAATCACCAAAGCTGGTTGCGTAACAGCTTCTGTCATTTTGTCTACAGTCAATTGATATGCAGCATCCTAGCTAGGTTGGGAAGAACTAGCGGTATCCTGCTCAGATTTAGCAGGGTGGATTTGCTTAGGTTCCAATTCAGCAGTAGTCTTGACAACTTCTTCTAGCTGTTCTGCTTCTTTTTGAAACTCGTTTTGAAACTCCTTAGAAGCTTCTTGGAAACTACGAATTGTTTTGCCCACACTCCGACCGATCTCTGGTAGCTTCTTTGGGCCAAAGATTAACAGCGCTACTACCATAATTACAGCCATTTCGGGCAGACCGATACCAAATATATTCATTTTTGTCTCCTGTAAACTCTAAAATCACTACATAGACTCACATATTTATGTAGTCTACTCAATAATCGCCTATCATAGAAAGCGATGCCTGCGGCGAGCTACGCTAACGCCCCACGAGCGAGTGATGCCTTATGTCTCTGACAATCAAAGACTTAGAACAATTACAGTCACAGAATCCTGATTGGCGGATGGAGCTAGTAGAGGGAAACATCATCGTTATGGGGCCATCCGATTATCAGTCAGACGAAATTGGTTCTCGTCTGCTGACGTTTTTGAATATATGGGTCATGCCTCGCAAACTGGGACGTGTTACTGGTTCTAGTGCTGGCTTTATCTTGCCCAGCATTGAAACCGATGAAACTGGAGGCGACCCGGAAAAAAGAAATCTCCGCGCTCCAGATGTTTCGTTTGTTCGAGCAGAACGACTTAAGAAGACTCAGCGTGACTTTGTGCAGTTAGTACCCGACCTCATGGTTGAGGTCAAATCGAAAAGCGATCGCCTCAAACCACTCCAAGAAAAGATTAAACTATTCCTAGAACTTGGATCTACAGTGGGTATTCTCATTGACCCTGATAAACTTTTAGTAACAGTTTATCGCTCTAACCTTGAACCAGTAGTTTTAAAAGATAACGACAAACTGACAATACCAGAATTACTTCCAGGTTGGGAATTAACAATAAAAGAACTGTGGCCACCTGAGTTTGAGTAAATTAAGTACTTAATGACATCAAATTGAAGTCGAGCAGCATTCGTGCTTGATAGTGCAAAATATCTAGTTGAGTATTTAGAGATTCTAGTTGAATAAGTTTATCTTTAGCATATTTGGCTTGAATTAATCCCTCTAATAAATCGTACAGTTGATCGATTATCCTGTCCCCTAAAGTAAACTTATGAATTTTCGGCAATTTCTCAACAATTAAAACGTACCACTTAATACAATCATAAGTCTTTTGGATGACCGATAATTCTTTCATTGAAATTAAAAAATCTTAATATTTGTGCTAAAAAATTCGAGTCGCCATGAGGCGACAAAAAAGGAAAAAAGAACAAGAGCAAAGGGCAAAAGAGGAAAAGTATAAAGGGCTACTGAAGAATCCTCCCAACCGCGCAGACAACACGAAAACCAATAACGTAGTTGATGCTATCGCGCTCCGCCCTATCGTTGTTGCCGCGGGACGCGGAACGGCAGTCTTTAGGATTGCTGACCCAGGAACCGCCCCGCAGCATCGCATTTCCTTGTTTTTGAGAAAGGTTATTATTATTGTCAAACCATGCACTGCCATCTGTTGGCGCTCCTTGATAGTTATTGTACGAATCATCAAGACACCATTCCCATACGTTTCCGTGCATATCGTATAATCCAAAGGCGTTAGCTATTTCAAAACTGCCTACAACTGTAGTTTCTTTTTGATATATTCCTTTCACACCAGCACCGTAAGTATAGTTAGCATCGTAGTTAGCTAACTCTGATGTAATTGTTTCGCCAAAATGGAATGGTGTTATTGTTCCAGCTCTACAGGCATATTCCCATTCCGCTTCACTAGGAAGACAGTAGCTTTTACCTGTGTGGTGGGAGAGGCGATCGCAAAATTCCACCGCTTCAAACCAAGATACTCCCTCAACTGGTCGATTTTCTTCTTTAAAATAGGACAAGTCAGGTTGCAATTTGCGGTTTACTTGGGGGAGAGATGTGACTGCTTGCCATTGTGCTTGGGTGACTGGGTACTTGCCCATAAAAAAGGGTTGAACCTTTACTTCATGTTGAGGTTTTTCAGAGCGATATCCTTCCCCTTTGGGTGAACCCATCATGAATGTACCATCAGGGATGGCAACCATATCGAGGGTGATGCCCTGTATGCCACTGGGAGAGGGGCTTTGTAGAGTTTCGGTGAAGTATTGGGCAACTTTTGTTTCTCGTTCGATGATTTCGCCGCAATGGTTGACGGTGATGCTTTCAAACTCAAAGGACTCTAGCTTGTCACTTTCTCGTCCCAAAGATTGAACATCTTTAAATACTTCTCTAGAAGAAAAAGCAGCGATCGCATTTCTCACTAAATCTTCTGCCACTCGATCCTGATTTCTTTGGGCTGCCTCTATTGCCAAATCCAATCTAACCAAAGGGTCTTGATTCGCTTCAATCCAACGCCAATAAGGACTTAATGAAGCTGTCATCCTCGCACTGCGACAGATTTTATCTGAACTCATTTCATGCTCATAACCCCATTCAAGAAACAAGATTAAGTTTGAGTTTTCTTGCAGAAGCAACTCCTGCCCTTTCTTCTCATCTCTATTGCCAAAATGCTTGAGAACTGTGTCACACAAATTACTATAATAAAAATCTAAAACTTGAGGAGCAAGATAGTCAATTCCTCTACCTTTCTGCAATTTACTTTGTGCATAAGTACGGGCAGGTTCGGGTAAAGTTACTTTCCAATCAGATGTACTAGGAGACTTTTCTGCCATAGAAAACTTGAGCAATTCCATTAAAGCCTTATTTCCACTTCTGCCCCGAATAGCCATAGCTAAATTCCGACTCAACCCACTAGGAAAGAAAGCTAACAAAGGAAATATATCTTGCCCTTCTACCGATAACATTTCAAAGGAGCGCTCTAAAGTTATCCGCAAACTTCTTTCTTTTCTTTGTTCAGGAGAATAATCATCAAGAATTTCTAATGGTTCAATGTCCAAATCTTCACACAGCATCTTGAGAGTACATTGAGTTTCTGCCATATAAGATGCTGCTAGTTTAATGGGTAAGGGATAGCCATCAAGAAACTTTACTAAAAGATTAAAATCTGACGTTAAATCATCATTGTCTCCCCATTGTGCTTCTAATGGTGCATATTTTTTAAATATCTGTCTCGTTTCGGAAGCTCCCATGCTGTAAACTTCTTGTTGACGGCAATCAATATCCCTTACTAAAGAATCACGACAAGTTAACAACAGTCCTAAATTATGACACTGTTCTAAAAGCGAGTTCAAAAGTTCAATTAGTTCATTGGATTCTTTCTCAATCAACTTATCCAAATCATCAAGAATCAAAAACAATCGACTATTTCTTAACTCCTTCTCTAAAGCAAAACTCTTTAATTCAAGACTCTGTGTAACTTTGGTAATTAGCGTTCCTACAGAATCAGTATCACGCAAACTAATAAACCAAACTCCATCTTTATAGCGATCGCGCTCATGTAACCACTGAGCAATGGCATAAGCTAAGGCAGTTTTACCTATTCCTCCCATACCATGAAGGGCAATACAACGTTTATCCGACTCTACCAGTTCTTTAATTACCTGATGTATTTCTTGCCTGCGTCCGACAAAGTTTGGATCTTTACGGGGAATATTAGTATTTGACCACTGGGGATAGATAACTTGGTGAGAATCGGCTGGTTCGATAATCAGCGATTGATTATGGTCAGTTTGGGGTAGCAATCGAAATTTGAAGGCTTCATCGAAATTAACTCCTTGCTGAAAAGTCTGAGAGTTAAACAGTTTTATTAATTTATCATCAAGTTTAACTGCATTACGACTCGATAAAAAACTATTCGCAACTGAATCCTGATTGAATAATCCCTGATAAAGTCGTCGAGAAAAACATCGGGCTGCAACATCTAGAATTTTATCTTCAGCGTTAACCGCAATTACATGAGACACTCCTGCTCTTATAAAAGCTTGAGCTAAAACTTTTGAATGACAGGCATTCAATAATGCTAATTGACAGGGTGGCTGGTTTTGATTTGATAAGGCGATCGCCAGTTCTTCTTCACTAAAAGAACGAGTAATTCCCACTTCATCTTCTAACATCAAAGCTGTACTATCTTTATCTCTCATTCCATGACCAATAAAATGAATAATCAGTGGTTTGAGACGATGAGACAACACATCTTGTAGAGTCTGTGAGGTGGCTACTTTAACCACTATTTCCACTGCTATAGGGTGAGATATATCCTCTAACACCGAAGCAATAGCATCAATTTCTTCCTGGAGCGATAAATTCTCTACTGGTGATAAGTCTTCAGTCAGGAGAGGGGCTGAAAACAAGATCAGAATTTGATTACTGAAGGAATTATCTTGTTTAGTAACTTTTTCTATTCTTGGACTAAGAGGAACTTTTTCAGCTACTTTTGAGACAGCCATTCTTCTATTTCTTCATCAGTAGCGGTGCTTAAATCAAGAAAGGGGCGAACTGGGTGTTCTAACGTGCCTTTTGGTTCTATCCCTTTTTCTCGCAATTTTCGCCGCCAATTATTGATCGCCTTAGCAACTTTGATACTGTATTCTATCAAATTGGCTGTTGCTGCTATCCCTCCAACTACTGTAGCCACAAAAACTATGTCATCTGCACCTACTATCCGACTTGGTGACTTTTGCACATTGATTGAACTCATCCCCAGCAATGTTTCTAAAGACTCTATTTCATCTAGGGGCAGTTGGGATGAAATCACTATGCTACAGAGAGGAATTTCGCTCATTTACACCTCTAAAAGTTTTATTTTTTGATCAATATTTGCAGTTCGTATTTAAAAACTACATTAACTTTTAATCTTGTTTGACTAAGTAATACTTAGTGATATTGTAGTACGACATTTTTTCTTTTGGCAGATGTTTCGCTTCTACCCCGCTTGTGTCACTCTGGCGAGAAAAAAATAAATATAGGTTGGGTTGAACGAACGCGAACAGCGTCCCGTAGAGAAGTTAAACCCAACAAACTTTTGAGAATGTTGGGTTTCGTTCCTCAAACGCCACTTGCTTCAAGTCGGGAAACCCGCCCAACGCAGTGGCTCCCCAACCTACACCTGCTGAGTTATTGTTCAATAGCAAATTACAACTCACAAAAAAACCCGGAAGAACCGGGTGTAACTTAACTTGTTATCCAAACTCAATTGCTATGTATCCGTTAGCGTCCTAAACTCCGCCAATCGACAAATACATCCTGAACCAACAGTGATTTATTGTAAAGTTGCAGAATAATCAGCAAAAACACGAAAAATAGCGCCATAAAAACAGCCATCACAGGGGTAGTACCCCAACCTGGAGCCACTTTCCCATACTCAGAGTTCAGTGGTTTCAGGATATCTCCCAACCTAGTCCTTTGTGCCATAGTTCACCTAAGATTACTTGCCAAAGCTTTTTTTAATCTTCTGTAATATTCTATAAGAATAGCACTCATCATCTATCTTTCAATTATGGAACCCGCAATAGTTCTTAGCATTTCTGTGGCTGCCGTGGTGGTTGCCATCACTGGAATTTCGATTTATACCTCCTTTGGCCCTCCTAGCAAGGAATTGAACGATCCGTTTGATGACCACGAAGATTAAGAGGGTGATATCATGTCCGCAGCGTAAATTTTTGATGCGATGTCTACGTAGGCGTAGCCCGTCGTAGACGAACATTGCTGTTGCTTGTCGGGGTTTCCTCCATGAGCAACTGGCGTGTGGGGTGAAATGACTATGGCAATCATAACTAATTACCCAGACATGATATTTGAAGTGCGTTACGGCTTAAGCCGTAACGCACACTAGTTTGGATGTTTTTTAATTGGAAGTCCCTAATGGCTTGCCACTACCTCTCCTTCCAGGCGAACGAGTCGGTCTGCCAAAAGTTTCTCAAGGTCTTCTAGTGCCTTGGTGAAACCTTTAATACCTTCGTCTAGTTTGTCAGTTGCCATGCGGTCAGCAGCGTGCATCTTGTCATAGCTAGCTTTGTCAATGGATATCTTTTCGATTTTCAAGTTTGCTACCTTCGCCGGGTCAAGTTTACGTGGCAGTTCTCCAATGGTTGCTTGCAATTCAGCCAAAAGCGACGGTGAAATGGTCAGCAAATCACTACCTGCAAGTTCAGTAATTTCACCAACGTTACGGAAACTAGCTCCCATAACTTCGGTTTTATAGCCGAATTTCTTGTAGTAGTTGTAGATTTTGGTGACAGACAAAACACCTGGATCTTCGGCTGCTGGGTAGCTATCGCGTCCGGTATCTTTTTTGTACCAGTCAAGAATCCGGCCAACGAAGGGAGAAATTAAGGTGACACCAGCTTCTGCACAGGCGATCGCTTGGTGAAGACCAAACAATAAAGTAAGGTTACAGTGAATACCTTCTTTTTCAAGAATTTCCGCAGCGCGAATGCCTTCCCAAGTGCTGGCAATTTTAATTAAAACGCGATCGCGGCCAATCCCGGCAGCTTTATACTGGGCAATTAATTCCCGTGCTTTGGTAATGGTAGCTTCAGTATCGTAAGACAAGCGAGCATCCACTTCCGTAGACACGCGACCGGGAATAATTTGTAAAATCTTTAATCCAAAGGCAACTGCCAAACGGTCAAAAGCTAGAGAAACTATCTGTGCTTGGTTAGCTCCGGCTCCAGCATCTTTCTTTGCCTGGAGTAAAGTTTGATCGACAACTTCCTGATATTCTGGCATCTGCGCCGCAGCAGTAATTAGAGAAGGATTGGTGGTGGCATCTTGAGGTTTGAACTTTTCAATTGCCTGGATATCCCCCGTATCCGCAACCACGACAGTCATTTTCCGCAATTGTTCCAGTAAACTCTTGGACATAAAATACTCCGTGATGTTTGTTTAGGATTTACTTAATTCCCCAGTTCTTTAGTAAGTGCTGAGTGAAGAGTGAAGAGTGCTGAGTTAGGAGTGAGTTAAGAGTTATTCTCCTCCTTGTCTCCCCAGTTTTTAGGGCGTGTTTTCAAACTACTGGTTTAGCCCCCTAACTTTTTAGATCCCCCTAAATCCCCCGATAAATTGGGGGACTTTAAGAGACTCTTAGCCCCCCTTTTTAAGGGGGGTTGGGGGGATCTAAGACTTTGAAAACACGCCCTAGTCCCCAATCACCAGTCCCCAGTCTCTGGTTCCTTCAATTCTGATTCTGGCAATTTTTCGGAATCATTGCCCAACTCTGCTTACTATTCACAGCCACAGCCCTATTCTAGGTGGGTTATGCCGAAATTGGCTGTCCAATGGAATGCACTTTGATTAAACTGGTTGTTCCTGATTTACCAATTGGAACACCAGAGGTAATTACCACCTTATCGCCCTTATTCGCTAGACCCATATCTACAACTGTGTTCACCACATTGGTAAACATCTCTTCGGCATTGTGAACTGGTGGAATCAGCAAAGGTTCCACTCCCCAGGAAAGCGCTAACTGGTGATAAACAGTGATGTCAGGTGTTAAGGCAATAATGGGAGAAGTTGGGCGATATTTAGACACCATTCTCGCCGTACTCCCTGAAGAAGTGTTACAGAGAATTGCCCGTGAGCCTGTTTCATAAGCGATGCGACACACTGCTTCTGCTACAGATTCAGTAACGCTGAGACTACCTGCTTCATGACACCAAGAATGTCTGCTACCCTCGTCTAGAGCCTGTTCTGTCCGTACAGCAATGTTATGCATCATCTGGACAGCCGCGATGGGATATTGTCCGACAGCTGTTTCACCAGAAAGCATTACCGCATCTGTACCATCCAAGATGGAATTAGCAACATCTGTGGCCTCGGCGCGCGTGGGATCGGGGGCGCTAATCATCGACTCTAGCATTTGTGTGGCTGTAATTACGGGCTTACCAGCCTGATTGCAACGGCGAGTTATGTCTTTTTGAATCAGAGGGACTTCATGAATCGGCATTTCTACGCCCAAATCGCCACGGGCAATCATAATGCCGTCAGCAACCTTGAGAATGGAGTCAAACTGCTCTACTGCCTCTGCTCTTTCAATTTTGGCAATTAAGCGAATGGAAGCGCCAGCGGCTTCAATCATCCTTTGGGCGGGTTCTAAGTCTTGTGGCGATCGCACGAAGGACACTGCTACCAAGTCTACACCCAACTGAATCCCAAAACGCAAATCCAGCAAATCTTTTTCGGTGATTGAACTGACAGGTAAAGGAGTTTGGGGTAGGTTCACTCCCTTATGGGTAGAAATTAACCCGCCAATTTTTACCTGTGCCCGAATCCGATCGGCGTCGCGATCGGTAACAATCAACTTAACGCGACCATCATTAATTAAAATCGGTTCGCCTGGTCGCACCATTGCAAACAAAGTTGGCAATGGTAGAGGTAGTTCGTCAATATTTTCACCTTTATCTTGTAAAACAAAGGTAACTTCACTACCAGCTTCCAGATTTAACCCTTCCGGTGGTAAAATACCTAAGCGAATCTTCGGCCCACACAAGTCTTGCATAATGGCGATCGGCTTTTGCTGCTCAGTACTAATCTGCCTAAGATACTGAGCCGTTTGGGCGTGGAATTCATAAGCTCCGTGGGAAAAATTCAGCCGTGCCACGTTCATTCCAGCTTCTACTAAAGCTTGCAGCCTTTCGGGTGCAGATGTAGCCGGCCCAACAGTACAAATGATTTTGGTTCGACGCATAGGGATTGGGGGTTGAGGAGTAACCTGCAAATTTGAATGCTTTGAGCAATCGCCCAAAACATCCAAATTCACACGTGCTTCATATCACTGGTTTGCTAAATAAAAATACTAGATTCCGTTTGATTTTCGGAGTATTTATCATTTGACCCAAATCCCAAAAGTCCCTAGTCAAGAGTCAGCAGTCAAAAGCTAATGACTATTGTACAGACGCGATTAATCGCGTCTCTACTGACTAATGACTAATGACTAATCAAACCACAGCCGCTGTCGGGGCGAGTTTTTCCTTCTGTGACATAGACAACATCAGGTCAATCACGCGATTTGAGTAGCCCCACTCGTTGTCATACCAGGCAATTACCTTGAAGAAGTTGGAATTCAACTCAATTCCAGCACCTGCGTCGAAGATGCTGGAATGAGTATCACCTTGAAAATCTGTGGAAACTACTTCTTCATCTGTGTAGCCCAAGATACCCGTTAGAGAACCTGCGGCAGCCTCCTTCATAGCAGCAGAGATTTCCTTATAACTGGTGGCTTTGGCTGTTTTGAAAGTTAAATCAACTACAGAGACATCGGGAGTCGGAACTCGTAATGCCATACCAGTTAACCTGCCCTTCAATTCTGGTAAAACCAGTGCTACGGCTTTAGCTGCGCCTGTGGAGGAGGGAATAATATTTTGGGATGCACCTCGACCACCCCGCCAGTCTTTTTTGCTGGGGCCGTCTACAGTTGGCTGAGTGGCAGTCATAGCATGAACTGTGGTCATCAACCCTTCAGTCAACCCAAAGTTGTCATTAATCACCTTAGCTATGGGAGCTAGACAGTTTGTAGTGCAGCTAGCATTGGAGACAATGATATCCTTGCCAGGGTCAAATAGGTGATGATTGACACCCATTAACAGAGTAGTAACTCTATCTGGATCTTTGGTGGGAGCGGAAATTACTACTCGCTTTGCACCTGCCTTCAGGTGGTTTGCAGCTCCTTCGTAGTCAGTGAAGAGTCCGGTAGCTTCCACGACATAATCTGCATTTAATTTTCCCCAAGGTAACTCTGCTGGATTCCTAACTGACACACAAGGAATGAAATGTCCGTCAATCAGGATGCCGTCTTCCCTGGCTTCAACCTTGTGCTTTAATTGACCGTGGGTTGAGTCATACTTTAATAGGTAAGCGAGATTATCTGGTGGTACTAGGTCGTTAATGCCCACAAACTCAATGTTGGGATTGTCGATGCCAGCGCGAAGTACAAGTCGCCCAATTCGACCGAAGCCATTGATACCAACTTTCAATTTAGTCAAGATTAAACCTCCCGTTGTGGAAGTTGAACAAAAGGAGAAAGTTAAAAGTCAAAATAGATTGCCTTTTACTCTTTACTCTCTGATCCTGACAGTCTCAGTCAGCTAAGGCATATTTACTTGGCATATTTTAAGGATTGGGGCATTGGGCATCGGGCATGGGGCATTGGGCATGGGGCATTGGGCATGGAGAAGAGACAAGGGAGACAAGGAGAGAAGTCACCAGCGCCGGCTTCCGGCGTTGGCGCAGCCCGCCGCAGGCATCAGAACTTCAAATTGAATTCGGATGGTCGTTTATTGAATTCGGGTAGTCGTTTATTGAATTCGGGCAGTCGTTTATTGAATTCGGGCGGTCGTTTATTGAATTCGGGCGGTCGTTTATTGAA
>NZ_JAVRBM010000078.1:0-43974 GCF_034531255.1 Nostoc sp. ChiQUE01b
GGAGAAAGAGGAAACTACAGTACGCAACGTGTTAAATTTAATTCTAATCTCTCTATTTAACTTTTCGTTACATACTTGATATTTTTCCCGCCCACTTACTTAAGTCACTTGGCGAGTTAAATAAAATTCTCTCTCAAAGCGCCGATACAAGCGTGTGCAATATTCTTCTATCAGATAGAACTATCGAGTTTAGCCTTCCTAATACAAAGGTCATTTCCCGACTTTTGGAAGGAGAATATCCCAAAATCAATAGCTTGATTCCCCGGTCGTTTGAGTATGAATTTACATTAGAGCGCAAGGGATTTGAGAGCGCGCTGAAGCGGGTAGGTTATCTAGCCGAACGCAAGCAAAAGGTTGTCAAAATCCTCTGGGAATTGGAAGCTACACAGGCAACACTATACACTGAAGCTACTGATATTGGGGATGCAGTTGACTCGGTACTGATGAAATCGGTAACTAGTAATTCAGAAAACATCAGTATTGGATTAAACATCGACTACCTTATCGAAGGATTAAAGCATATCAGTACCGATGAAATCGTGGTGCGGTGCAACAAACCCACGCAACCAGTCATTGTCTGCCCGATGGGAGGACTGCTCAATCAGTTGTATCTGGTAATGCCTGTAGAAATCAAGCAGGGGTTTGAAAAGGTAAATAGCCAAAGTACAAAGGCAAAAGTCAGCACTCAAAGTGAGCCTGGTACTGAAGAAGTAACAGAAGTTAGCACTCAAACTGAGTCTAGTACTGAAGAAGTAGCAAATGTGGCACAGGCAACAGACGATAGTGAAACTCCTCAAATAGAAACGCCATCCGTGGTAGCGAAAGATACTACCAAAGGTAAGTCAACCTCACGATCGCCACGAACGAAAAAAGAAGCGGCGACTGCCTAAAAAATCATACTTCCTACCAACCACACTGGTAGGAAGTAAATAAAACACCCGTTTATCATCAAAATTATGTACCAACCACTACATCTCAAGTACCGTCCCCAGACCCTTAATGAAGTTATCGGGCAGGAACATATCGTCCGCACTCTCATAAATGCGATACTCCCAGGAGGGAGTCACTCCGCGATCGCGCAAAGGACGGCGATCGCACTCCAGAGGATTGCACCCGCCTATCTATTCAACGGCCCCAAAGGCACAGGCAAAACCAGTACCGCCCGCATCATCGCTAAATCCCTCAACTGCCAGTCAACCGATGAGCCGACAACCAAGCCCTGCGGAGAATGCAATTCATGTAAGGGAATTACAGCCTCTTCTTCCCTGGATGTAACTGAATTAGATGCTGCCAGCAATAGCGGGGTAGAAACAATCCGCGAGTTAATTTCCACTACCCAGTTTGCACCAGTTGAGGGAAGGTACAAAATTTTCATTGTTGATGAATGTCATGCCCTAAGCAGTCAATCGTGGCAGGCGCTTCTCAAGACAATTGAAAATCCACCTCGTCATGTAGTTTTCATCTTCTGCACAACTGAAATACACAAGGTTCCTGAAACTATCATCTCGCGCTGTCAAAAGTTTGATTTTAGGAGAGTAGGGCTAGAAACACTTGTTCAGTATTTATCAAAAGTTGCCCAGAATGAAAACATCAACATTAACGCACCTGGTATTTGGGCGATCGTCAAGTCTTGTGGAGGTTTTATTCGCAACTGTCTTGTATTGCTCGATCAATTGAGCAACCTGGGAGTAGATGAAATCACGCCAAACTGGGTTTGGGAATTATCAGGTGTTGTTCCCGAACATGACCTACTTACCCTAACCGAAAATCTTGCTAAAGGAGACGTAACAGCTAACTTACAAATCCTCCAAGACTTAATTGAGTATGGCAAAAACCCATTCGTCATATACTCAAGTTTAACTGGGTTTCTCAAAGACCTGCTAGTGGCTAAAACTGCCCCTGATAATAGACAAATTACTCAACTGGAGGAAGAAACTTGGCAGGAACTCGTTACTATTTCTCAGATGTGGGAACTAACCCAGATTCAGGCAAGTATTGCTCTATTAATGTCAAGACAACAGTTAATGCGTGACTCGGAGGCAGCTAAACTTTGGTTGGAAGCCACACTCATTGAGTTAACCAATATAAAAGAAGAAAAACAACCTTGGACTAATTGGAAAACAATCCAAGATGCTATCAATTGGGGTAAGGAACAACTCCCACATTTATCCCAATCTGAACTCGAAAGGTATTGGAACAATCTTACTCCCATTAAAGGTAAAAAAGCACCTGCATGGGTACAATTGGTGCAAGAGCTTCAGATGAAGTCTCAATTACAAACTGCCTAATTCAAATGTTAGTCACTTTGTAAAAAAACTTACTTTCCCCAATAAAAACTTTGGGGAAAGATTTTTCAGACTTATTCAAAAATTACATTAAATATAATAGACTTGCATCGACAGCAATATCTACCTTGTGCAGTAAGCCTCAATATTAATAAATACTGCCCTGACTGGGAAGCAAAAAATTAAGATATCAAGTAATACCACAACAAAATTTAACAACTGGCATTCTGGAAGTATCCGATTAAAATGATGCCAGTTGAAGCAATTAGCCTTCGTACAGGACTTGAATTACCAGCAGCGATCGCAGATTTCGATACGTATATTGACGAATTACCACGATGCTCCAAATGTTTTGGCGAATTATGCCTTGCCAAAGGTGAAAAAATGCCCCCTTACTGGAGGCATTTTCCAGGTGTAGGAAATGAATGTCCTGATAAATCAGAAATTAGCGGAGTTATCTATTCTCATCCTAAAACCTTAGATCGTAAACAAACCCTTGCACTATTTAAAAAACGTTTTCTCGAAATTTTAGATATAGCCATTAATGGCACACTTACTATCAATGGACTATTCGCCACCAGACAGCTATCAGAACAGATCAAGGGAAGTTCAGTTCAATGCAGTAATGGAATAGCACATTTTAACGACTGCCTGCTAGAGATTGACAGACTTAGAAAAAACCTTGACTGTATTTTAGCGGTTGCCTCTAGCTGTGCCAAAAATTTATACAGTAATGACTCAATGAATGAATGGAAAGTACCAGAACCAGAAAAAATCCAAATGCTAGAAATAACAATTGCTTACAAACAAACTCATGAGCGATGTGTAGATGAAGCGTGCAAATATATATACAGCAATGGTAGGCAAGACCTTCTCAAAGAATTAGTAGCATTTGCATGTCTGGAATACAATTCAAAGCTTAAAAACACTTACAACCAATTAAAAGTACGCGAATTTCCAGTATGGCTGCTTACAGCAACAACATCAATATTAGCAGCAGTACCCTGGTACAGGATTATGACCGCACTATTAGAAGAAAAAGAACCACATACGCAGCCGCTTTCAATATTCGCACTTCCTAATAATCTAGACATCATTTTTGAGGTGTTTTTATCGTCAAAGAAACCATCAAATAAACCACAAGGATTCATGCCAAAAAAGAGTAATTAATTTTGGATATTATGAATTACAACCACCGAGATTTTATTACCAAATCTGGTAATAAGATTATCGTTGATGAGGAAAAACTCGACATATTCTGGTCAGATACTACCCCAATACCTGAGTGGCATCCCACAGTAAATATTCCGACCTACGGGGCGCTCAAAACTCTGGTAGTCGATATTGAGACGGCAGGGATAAACCCAAGAGAAAATCGTATCTATGCAATTGGCTGTATGAGGGAGATAGGGGAGATTGCCATCTTTATGGATCAAGCCGAAAGCAAAATCCTCCTGGAGTTTTTCAAACACCTAGAAGCAAGCAAACCAGAAGTAATTTACACCTACAATGGAACAGAATTTGACCTACCATTTCTAATCACCCGCTGCGAGTTACATGGCATTCCTCATCCATTTAGAATTGCATCTAAGAAGCGCACTATCCGAACTGCCCAAGTACGCGGCGAACCACTGGAAATTCGGGAGGTATTCATCCGCAACTGCCTGCACGTAGATATCTTTATCTGCGTTCTCAGGTGGGATTTTATCGCCAAAGAACTTACTAACGGGCGATCGCTTAAACAGGTGGTACTGGAAATGGGATTGCGTAAGCAAGCGCGACTGGTTCTCCCGTATGAAGAAATTCTCGCCTGCTGGAAAGCCAGTTCTGGTAGTAGAGGATGGCAGAAAATCAAGGATTATCTTATTTACGACTTGGAAGATACGCAACTCATAGCTAACAGACTTGTACCCTCATACCACTATGAAGCACTGGTTGTACCGGGGATGAACCTCCAGCAGTTAGCCCTCGCTGGTAACGGCAGCAAGTGGAAGCAAATATTCTCGCATCACTACCCAGGATACAAACCCAAGCCCGACCGTAAGTATAAATTCCAAGGGGGGATAGCCTACTCTATTCCAGGACTATATAAAAAGGTTGGATACATCGATATCAGTTCTATGTACCCCAAAACCATATTGTCGAAAGGGATTGTCTCTCGTAAAGATACAAAGCGAATCGGCTTGAGCATCTTGCAATATTTGGTAAATGAGAAATCAAGGTTGGAACAAGTTGCCAGCACCGGAGACATTGTTGCCAAGGAAAAAAGAGAATCCACCAAAGTTTTAGCTAATTCTCAGTTTGGGTTCTTCGGAACATCGGAACTCGCCTTCAACGATATGGAAGCAGCCGCTTTAGTAACAGCTTACGGTCGGCGCATCCTACAATTCATGATTGAGGTAATCAATCAAGCTGGTGCAACCCCTGTAGAAGTTGATACTGACGGGGTGTTCTTTACTCATCCAAACCCAGAAAAAGTATATGCCACACTTCAGTCTCAATTACCCAAAGGGATAACCGTCAAATTAGAGTTTATTGCCAATGCAATGTTTATTCCGCAAAGGGGAACTAAGAACTATCTCTTATGGCTGAAAGATAACTGGATTATTCGCAAAGGTAGTTGGAGAAACCGTTCTCGCTCAAGGCTAGAGAAAGAATTCCCTGTTGAATATCTAACCTACTTAATCCAAAACCAATCCACGGCAGAGGAATATTTCAGAGAAGTAAAATCACAGATTTTATCAGGAAAATACCCGATAGAAAAACTCTGCATTACTCGCAAAATTCGTGTTGGGGAAAAAGAACTTCTTAAATTAGGAAAGCCTGGTGATGTAGTAATTTACTATTACGGAATCAGAGGTATTACTAATACCAGCATAAATGAGAACTATTCACGTCAATACTATCTTGACCTTATCGAAAAAAGGCGAGAAGAAATCCTCAAAATAGCCGCTCCTGAAATACTAGAAGGTAATAAACGTCAGCTATCTCTTTTCTAAATGAACAAACTTGATATTTAACCTAAGCACTGAAAATAATAAATATCAAGTATTTTTTCAATTCTCTAACTCTCAACAGTTTATAAATCACAAAAAATATTTACAAGTAAATCAGTCTTTACAAAAAGTGATTTTAATGCTTTCACATAAACCGAAAATATGCCATAAAAAAACAGATTAGCAACCCCTGTATCAGCCAAAAATTCACTGATTAACTGATTAGTTTATTTAATTAATTGATGGATTAGTAGAGATATTATTCTTAAATGTGGGAAGGTAATTAATGAAAAATAAATCCTCATATCGCAAGCCCAGGCTTAATAAAAAACAAAGGGCTTGGGTGAACTCATTCCTTGCATCTCATCCTAATGCCAGAGTTAGAAATATCTATGAATTAGATGGCGATCGCGTTGTTGAAATTGAGTGGTGGGAAAATACAAACCGAATAATATTAGACCCAAAAACCTACATTCAAGGAATTATCAGCTACAAGATGCGGGTCAAACTAAGGAAATTTGGCGATGCAAGAAAAACAGCCGAGTTCTCGTACCGGATCACCCCACCAGAAAAACGAACTGCATCATGGCACTTAACAGGTCAACTTTCTCTAGAACTTCCCCAGTGTTACGAAGTTGCAGACCCAAACAACCCAGTTATCGTTAAACCAAAAAGGAGGAATACTAAAACCAAAAAAGTTAAAAAATTAATTCAGCATACTCTTCCTCTATCAGGAATTAGTGCCCAACTTCATACTATAAACATCGAAGATGGTGGTGTTCCTTTATCGGAACAAGAACTATTACTAGAAAGGGTATCACACCTAAATTTAGATTCTGGTAAAGAGACTAAACTTCCAGGAGCTATAGTCAAAATTCTTTCTAAGAAAAAAGCTAGCTTAAAGGAGTGGGAAACAGCTATTGCGCTATATGAGGTAACTGGTTCTAGTGGAGTCGTAGAGTATCTCCAACAATTGGATTCTTGGCGGAAATATTTGGGTACTCAACCAGTAGAGAACTCTGTTGAGAAAGTCTCAAATCAGAAGTCAGTACAGTCAGCACAAAATTAAGTATTTCCTGAGTGCTATATTTCGCTAGCGGCTATATAACAAATACTGAGGATGTGGAAAGAGTTAATACTAACTCTTATTTTTTTAAACCACCGCTTACGACTAACGCCTGATAAATAAATGTTTATCTAATCTATCATGACTGTATATCTATACTACGGCGAAGATAGCTACTCACTCAATCAAAAAATTGATTATCTAGTGAATCAAAATGTTCATGCGGAATGGAGAGCTTTCAATTACGTCAAGCTACCTGGAAATGAGAAAAATATTGCTGCCAAAGTCTTTACAGAGGTTATGACCTTGCCCTTTGGAGAAGGTAACAAAATTATTCATACAGACAGCGACTCTCTAATTGGAAGTTTATCAAATGAAGATAATAACCAAGAACTTGAAAATCACCTTTCCCGAATACCGTCAAGCAACATTCTTCTAATTACTGGTAATAAAAAGCCAGATTCGCGCAAGACAGTAGTAAAAATTATCCTAAAATATGCCCAACAAGAAGAGTTTCCCCTGATCTCTAGTTGGGATAAAAAGGGGATAGTTAACTTGATAGGAAATTATGCAGCCATCCATCAAGTTAAACTCACGCCAGATGTCACAGATTACCTAGCTGAAGCAATTGGCAATAATACTGCACGAGCCGATAGCGAATTCGCTAAACTTGCTGTTTATGCAAGCGGAAAAATAATCTCTGTCGAGGAAGTAAAATATCTCGTTAGCAATCAGAATACTGACTACATAAAGCTTACTATTGCTATGTTAAGAAACCATTCAAGTTTAGCAATAGTGCAGGTATCTAAACTACTAGATAATAATGAATACCCGCTCAAAATAGTAGCAACACTTACCTCTATTTTCCGTACTTGGTTAATAACCAAAGCTGGGGTAGAAACTAAATTATCTGATACGAAGATTGCAGAAATAGCGGAACTTAAAAATCCCAAAAGATTGTATTACCTCAAAGAGGAAGTCAAGTTTGTAAGCGTTCAAAAGCTTAAACACAGCCTTACTTTACTTGTACAACTCGAAGCTGAACTCAAAAGCGGAGTTGACAACCTAACCAGTCGAATTGCTGAAATTTCTACGATATGAAAAACAACCCATTTACAGAAATCACCGGACAGCATACCGCCAAACTTCTGCTGACTGAAGCAATCGAACAGAATAAAATTGCTCCTGCATACCTATTTAGCAGTCAAGTTGAGGGAGTAGGGAAAGGAAAAACCGCTCTGGCGATCGCAAATGCGATACTCCCAAGAGAGAGTCGCTCCGCGATCGCAGGAGAAAATAACCATCTAGACATCTTACAAATCAAACCAACCCATCCCGAAAACACCTCCCAGCAGAAAGGTATACCTGCTATTCGAGTAGAACAGGTGCGCGAGGTAATTGAATTTCTATCAACTAGTGCAGTCAAGGCCAAGCAAAAGCTGGTGATTATCCACGAAGCAGATATGCTTAACCCTACCGCCGCCAACAAACTTCTCAAGACGCTGGAAGAACCGAAAACTGGAACATTTATCCTGATCTCGTCCTATCCTCAAAAGCTATTACCTACTATCAAGAGTAGGTGTCAAATCATACCTTTCCAAAGGTTAACTGACGAGGAAGTTATTTCTGTACTCAAAGACCAACAAATCGAGGTAACAGAAAAAGTACTAGCTATCAGTTCAGGCAGTCCTGGTCAAGCGATCGCCAACATCACAATGTTAGCTTCCATCTCAAAAGAAATCACAAGTCAACTGGAAGTGCCTCCTGACGATATCCTCAACGCACTCAGTTTGAGTAACTCTATCTCAAGCTGGAATCACGAGACACAGTTATGGCTGCTTACCTACCTGCAACACGACTGGTGGCAGAAATTAAAAAACACTCAATTGCTAGCTAAATTCACTCAAGCAAGGACGCAATTGCTGCATCACGTTACTCCTAGAAGCGTTTGGGATAACCTACTTCTGCCATAGCAAAACCCATCCATTATCAAAAAGCACTGCCAGTTAGAAGCATTTCTAGCTGGCAGTATTTATTTACACATAAAGAATATGAACCAGCAGCAAAGCTTATTCGATGTCGAAGAAACCATTCGTAACAGCAAAAGCCAAAAAGCTAGCGAAATTCTTACTCCTAGCACTAGAAAGATACTTCAATTACTAACCAGCCAAGGGATTAACAAAGTTGTAACAGCCAGTCTACTTGATCTAGCAGGAGCAAGTCATGAAATTGTTCAATACATCGTCGGGCCAATTGTGACTCAGCAGAACGGCTGGCAACAGTCAATTCCATCCTGGGTAGGAAAAGCGATCGCAGTCGATAGATTAGATGCAGCGTTACAAGAGATAGACAAGGGTGAAGTAGGTAAACTCGCCTCTAGCAGCGAAGTTGTTGCACTTATGATGCCAATTGCTTTTGAAGTGCCGCTTTCATCTGAATGGACGGATGTTTACCTCTGGGCAAGTTATGATGCCCTCGTAAGGCACAGACCTTTTGAGAATTTCAAATACGATAAACTGTGGGAGAAGATTGGTACAACCCCAATTCAGTATGACAAAATCCGCTCTGATTATGAAACCCTAGCTGCTGATATCCGTTCCCGTATAGTCAAACACGCGGTGAAAGAAGGGTGGGGTAAAAGGTCGTCGAATAAGAACAAACACCCTGTTAAAGCAACTACAACTGAAAGTAATATTCAGATGGAGCAATTATCACTGTTCTCATAATTAATTTTCAGTCTTTTTTTCAACACTCTTTTCAAAGTCCTTCCTCTCCTTTTCTGTGAGAGGAGGTAGTTCTTCTTTATAATAAAAATTACCTAATTTCTGACACTGATTGACATAAATTCGTCTTGCTGAATCACTCGCTCTCAAGTCCTGACGTAAAAGTAATTTAAACGATTTTTCACGCTCTTTCAATTCCTTCACTGCCACAAGCATTTCTTGTGATATGGCAGGATTTTCATAAGTAGAAGAAAGTTCCTCACTTGATGAATAAACCTTTAGTTTATTGCCAGCAGGTTGAGTTAGAAGTCGCTGAGTATTATACGAACGCCACAGACCCAGTTTCTCGCGCCGTAATGACTCAATTTCAACCTCGCCAACTCGGTCTGGAGTACTGGGCCGCACGTAGACAAAACAACCTTTATCAGCTGCTACAGTCAAACTCACTTTCACACTATTACCATCAAAATAGAACAAGTCAATTAAGTCGTTCTCTGCATTAACTTCTCCAAGCTTCTCTTTATTCGATAAATCAGGCAACGCTTCTGGATTTAGCGATGGCGTAGCATTATTAACATTAGCTGAGGATAATGATGGGGTAGGTGAAGAATTTGATTCTATAGCCGAGACTTTATCTTCTTTTTCTGGAGATGAACATCCAACGAGTAAGAGTAACAATCCTATAAATAAGTATTTCTTCATAAATATACATTTGTATTTGTAAACCAACAATAAAATATTAATTATTGCTTCCCATTTAACCGACCTGTTTGATAAAAATCACGCAGACTAGGGAAAGCTTTTTCTAAAAGCCAGTTGCACCCAACTTCTGATTCAGGAATATTATAAGCAGCCATATAAAAACCACTTCTGTAAGCAGCTACACCCAAACAAGCTTGTAAGCTGGATATGGCCCGCAAAGAAGCTGGAATAGCCATCAAATCTTGCAGATGACTGGGATGATAATTTTGTCCTACCAGCATGAAATAAACCAAAGTATGAACCAACCGTGATAAAACAACTGTTCGGTCTTGCCAACGTTCTAAATGAGACTCGATACAGAAGTAATCAGGTAAATCAGGCACCTGAGATTCATCATCAAGGAATAAATCGCTCTGACTTTCGATAAAACTAGAATCCAGGCCTATAAACTGTTTTAGAAAAACAAGCGTTTTCCCCCAACGTTCGTGTCCCTCAGTTTCAGGAGAAAACGCACCTTCTGAATACTGCGAACCGTACTTCTGTTGGAGTTGGACGACAGCCTCTTGATTGATATCACCCTGCCAATCAGATTCAATAAAAAACTCTTTTAAAATCTCTTGTAAATAGATGGGTGAAAACTCATTAATATCTGGAGATTCATCATCAAAATCGTCTTCATAAGTATCAACAATAAATTTCTCTAGCTCGATTTCTAGCTCTTGCTTTCTATTAACTGGTAGTAACGACTTAGCATCTTCTAACGATAGAGGAAAATCTAAATAAGGGTGGCCTTTGGCTAAGTAAGAATCACCTAAATCTGCTAAAATTTCAAGCGCGATAGTCCGGGCAAAAAACTCATCTTGTGGCTGTACGCATATTCCGTCTAATTCCTTATCCACCAACATCATAGTAATGGCCAGTAGGGCAAACCATGAAGCATCGTGCAAACAAGTCGGTAAATCAGCAATTAAATCTACTAACTTTAGTTCTAGGATTTCTCCCCAAACGCCTATCCTAGTTGTATTTGAAACATCACAAAAATGCTCTACATCTTCTCCAACAGATGTTTCTCCTAACCAGGTAAGATTTTCTACCCCCAAAGAAGATGAGTAGTCAGAAGTCAGCTGGTTTTGGCTATCCTCATCGGACTGTATCCATATCAAAGCCAAAAGCATTAGCTTACAAATACTTACTCGCTTCAGGAGAAGATATTCAGGCATAAGTCATTACTTATAATTTTTAGATACAGACCACATTAATTGCGATACCACCATAGCACAGGGGAACTTATCGTTCCTTAGTAAAAACCACAATTTTACGAGAAACAAGGACAAAAAATAACTCATAAGTATGAATAAAAAAGAATGTGGTTTAAATAAAACAACTCGTCAAAACAATAAATCCTGAAAGAACTAATGCTGACGCAGCAATAAGAGAAATATATAAATCCTCGCGTTATGAACTATATCAACAAAGTCATGCTGGTTGGCAGATGCGGACAAGAACCAGAACTCAAATATTTCGAGTCTGGCGCAGTTAAGGCTTCAATGTCTATTGCAGTCAGACCACCCTACAGAAGTGAACAAGCCCTTTGGTTTGATTTAGTCGCCTGGGGAAATCAAGCAGAAGTGATTGGAAATTACGTTCGTAAAGGAACCCAAATTGCAATTACTGGCGAGTTTGGATTTGATCGTTGGGCAGATAAAAATTCTGGCACTATGCGGCAAAAACCCGTAATTACAATTAACGCCATTGAATTGTTAGGTTCACCCCGTAAGGAAGAATCTACATCCACTTCTGCACCAAACGAAACACAGACTGTAGCTAACGCAAATTTCTAGGAAATTACAAATCGCCTATGCACTATAAATCGTAGGCGATAAACCATCTAATCAATCTACAAATAAAACGAACATGATTCATAATACTGCAACTATCAATCTTAAGTCAGTGAACACTACCCACGACAAAGAAGGTTCCTTGATTGCCTTTGGGATCGCCGAATTCTACTACCGTTCCAAGGAAGGAGTAGTTGCTGACGAGATGCCATTCCGTTCCAAGGGCGCACCCGCCGTCGTTATTAACGAACAAGGGGAAGGCGTACACGGCACAGCAGAAGGATACCTCGATTTGCTAGTTGATAACAGGGGTGATTACAAAGAAAAGATTGCCACATTCGTAATCAGAAACTTTATGTCAGCACAACCCATCAACGAACTCACCCAGGTTAGTAAAACCCCTCACTCGCCTGAAACTCCCGATTTTGCCAAAGAACTACTCGAAAATAACGTTACTTCGACAGATGAAGACCTAGATCAAGAACCTCCTTTCTAGACTCAATGAACTAAATAATGCTAGTATATACAGGGTTACTTGTTAGTACTGGCATTATTTTTTTATAGAAATCTAGAATAAAAATCTACTGTTTGGTAAAATCGCTGACATCAACTCATCTTATATAGTACATAAATACTGAAAGACTTACACAAGAGCTAAATTTAAAATTTTTTTAACATAATTACCCCACGAGTTGGGAATTACCGTTGCCAACTTCATCTGATGGTTATAATTCAAAATCGAGAATGAATGTTTCGCCATCAGGCTCTTCTAGTTTTTGGTCTGTAGATGGCTGGGGAATTGGCTGCTGGAGTCTGTTTTCGTTAGTAGTAAGCGGCGTGAAAGCTACTTGTTGTGTGGCTAATCCAGCCTTTATGAAAACAAAATAGCAATCAATAATAAAATAAAGCGTCTCCAGATAACTTTTACCTAGTTGTTGGGATTCTGCAAATATGCGTTCTCGGTAGTTTTGTTTGAGCCGAATTTTTACCGGAGCTAAGTCTTGTTTATTTGTCATTGTTTGTTATAACTTCACTTTCCAGATGTGTTTGGTTAATTCTTGCTCGTAATGATTTTTGCCATTTCTAGAAGCCCAAAGACGTTAGCTTCTACCGGGTTGTCCAGTATTTTGAACCCGTTTTTCTCTAATAGTTTCTTGAATCCAGGTAAGAGGCAGCCTCCACCTATCGCCCAGATTTCATCCCCTTGGTGCTTGGCATCAAGTGTCAGATTCACCACTTTTTTTAAGTATTTTTCATACCAATCTTTCAAACAAGTGCTGTATATATCTTTGATATCGATGTCACGGCTGTACTTGGTATGTCCCATTTCCAGACAAAATCGAATCTTGGATGCATCCCCGATTTTTCCCCCATTTAGATGTTTCATTTTTTGGGAAATATCATCAATGAGAACTTCTACACCAATGGGGTAGGCGGTGTGAACTTCTCGTTTTCCCTGGTTGTAACGAGAATACAGAGTCGTGCCATTGCCAAAATCTAAAATGGTTAATTTTTTCGGCAGTTGATGCCCAAACAATGCACCCATCCCCTCTAGTACTATTTTCAGCACTTCTACTTTCACCTCTGATTGTTTGCCAGCAAGTATTGGCTGAGTTTCAAAACGTGGGTTCCCTACACTCTCTGAAATGGTTGACTGTTTGATTTATACTCTCCTGTCAATATCTTTGTTATTAAATTAGCTTCCAGCCACGCAAGATGTCTAGCCAAGCTTTGATACAGTTGGAATTTACCTACGAGAAATTGGTCGCTTTCCGAGGCTATTGCCAGAGTAAAAGACTGTCTACACAAGACTTGTAAGGTCAATGCAAAACTTGATAAGCAAAACGATTCTCAAGTGCAACGACTAGAGCCTTCCCCAATTAGGGCTGAACTAGCTACCGAGGTAAATAAAACAGAAGCCCAGTTGACCCAAATCCAAAAGCTTGGTCAACTGGTCAGATTTGGAGAATTTGTCAGCTGACTTGAAGCCAAATCAACGTCCAAGTCTTAACGTTACAGTTTGGACTGGAGGGACAGGGCAAGCTAACTGTAAAACAAATTGCACAAAAATTCAATTTTAGTCATTCCAAGGTACGCTCTGCTCATGGACAAGAAATGAAAGTTTTACGACGTGAGCAAGACGAGATTAAAAATTATTTGGTTTCTTGAAAACTATTTATGTCCAAGGAAAAGGAATCACTATTGTAGAAAGCACTTCTTCCGTAGTCACTCTAATAGCAGTTTGCTCAAAGTTGGGGCATTGACCTTTAACTTGGATGATTGAAGACCGTCCATTATATTCTCCAACTACAGGCTCACCCGTAAACTCACAAAGTATCCTCTTTTGGCAGTGTCAGCACTCAAATATAATTCGGCTCACTGCTTTGTCACAGTCTAGAAATCTCACATGCTGAAACCGTTCAGCTGATAATTCTGGTTTGACTCTGCGGGATTCAGGCGAAAGCCATTTGGGTAGTTTAGATAGGCACTCATAAATTACATGGACATCTCCGATTCAGTGAACTAAGTCGGACGAGATAGTATTAGTCCAACTTTTTCCGAATCTCTTTTGCCTTAGCTTCTAATACAGCCAATAAATCTCTCAGTTGCTCTTGCTGGATATCTTCGACCTTAGTTGCTGAGACATCTCGAATTAGAGAACTGATTTGGTGACTTGGTTTAGGTTTTGTTTCAGGAGCATGTTCAGCAATAGTTTGGGCAACTAGAAAACGAGTTTGAGCGACTGTTAGCCTTTCTTGCAAAACTTGTGATGTAGCATCTTGTCGGATTTTAAGAGCTTTAGTTTCTTCAACTTTTAAATTTTTAGAATTTAGTTTTTGGAGCGAGCGGGCGTGGTTTGCACCAAGTCCTAATTGTCTAATCGCAATTTTTAAGTCTTCTGAAAGCCGTAAACAAGGAAAGACATTTGCATCTACTGATGCTGGATTTTGTTGAAAACGTAGTAACAACAGAAGAATACTTTGTTCTATTTCGTCCAAATTAAATTCTTTAATGCCTTCTGACTGCTCTTTTCTAGTTAAAATAACCAATTCAGTTAATTGGGGCAAAAGTTTTTTTGCGTTTAATCTAGCTATTGCTCTCCTAAGTGCTCTAACTACTTCTTCCTGCTCAAATTCCAAAGCTAACTTAGCCTGTTGAATCAAACCTTCGGCTAAATCTAGCTCATTCAAGCCTTCTCGGTGAAGACTAGTTAATAAAGTGCGTGCATGTAATTCCTCTTCAGAAAGAACTTTCTGAAGCATCACTGCATCTAGTGTTTCAATTTCTGGCTGTAACTCTTCTGCAACGGATCTCCATCTCCGTTCTCCATCAAAAATGAGATTTCCCGGTAGTAAAATAATCGGCTGTTGTTGCCCTTCCTCTCTAATTGAAACAGCCATACTCCGAATACTATCCGAAGTAAATGTTTGCCTTGCTTGTTTGGGATTGGGTCTTACTTCACTATAGTGAATTTTAAAAATCCCAGATGCTTTCAAATGTTCTCGTAGGTCTTCAATAGTTTGATTGAGGAGTGTACGTTCTTCTTCAGCAAGCTTTCCCTGTGCTTCTTCATCTTTTAATCTTGTAATCTCTGCCTGTAAATCTTCTACTCGTTCTTCAAGCTCAAATATCTGTTGTGAATCAGCAGCAGAAGCAAACATTCCAAGTACACTCGGGTTGTTTAATTTTGTCATCGATTAACCTCTTATTAGCTTAAGTTCGTTAACTAGTGCATCAACAATTGGCAGAAAATCTCCTCTTGCCTCTTTGCCAGGTCTGTAAATTCCCAGAGGTAGCCCTCTACCAGAAGCATTAAGAATATCAGCTGATTCTCGAATTGGGCTAAAATACTGAATTCCCAAATTTTTACAGACTAGGGGAAGTTCCTCAACAATACTTCTATGCGCTCCCCAATCACTTTTCCAACGAGTAGGAACTATACCTAATATTTTCGGAGTCGGTTTCAATCTCAGCCGCTTGCAGTTGAAATAGTACCACTCAATCATCGCCGCAGCACTTTGAGAAGCCTTGTATTCCGGTTGAATGGGAATTAACACGTGGCTAGAAGCTGCAAGAGCAGTCAGTGGTAAAGGCTCTAATGTTGCAGGACAATCGATAATTACAAAATCGTGAGATAAGGGGTAATCACTCAACCGATCTGCAAGAGTATAAGCTCCACGCAGATCCTTTGAAACTTCCCGAATTGTTTCGTGTAATTCTTTTCCGCCTTTACAAACTTGAATTTTGTCAATCTTACCTTGCCAAGCTGTAACTAAAGGCCAGTTCCCATTGAAGTCTGGATGGTAAACATTAGCCATTGTTCCCTGAGTTTTAAATTCTCCCAATCCGCAAAATAATGTCAATGATTCGTTAGGATCGATGTCTAATAGTGCCACTGAATAGCCACGAACACCCAACTCATACGCAAGATTGTATGAAATAGTACTTTTTGCCACTCCTCCAGCGTTTGTTTCAATCGAAAGGGTCAAATTGGCAGGCATAATTTTTTCTCTTTCTTGATTACTATATTTCCGACTCCAGTCATGAGATAACGTTATATCAGTTTGGGCGAAGAATTTTGAGATAATGTTATATCATTTTTCTGATTTCTCTAACAAGGATTGCTATCAACACAGAGGTTGACTGCAAGTAATATCGACCTAGCTACACAGATTGCCTATTGTGGAATTGTACACAAAAAGAAATATACCCCGTCCAAGAGATATTCACTCAGCACTTGCTCAATCTAATAGTTCCGTAGGAAAGCATTATTGCCTTTGTGCAAGCTGGTTATTGAGTATAAAAACCAACGGCATAATTCTAATGTGATTTCAACCTTTAAAACTGTGTCAACCAGCAGCTATTAATGCGACTTTTTTGAGCTTATTGAGAAGAAAAATCTTCTGTTGACATAATATAACCACCTTGCCATGAAGATTCTACGCTGAACAACAGTCTTTGTTCAAAGTGTACTCGATTGAAGCGGGATAACAATATTCTCTATCTACCTGATGTCATTAGAGAAAGGGGCGCTGCCAACAAGGAAGTATTTTCAATCCCCCTAAAACTAGCTATTCTCATCTAACCACGAGTAATCGTCTCATTCTTGCAGTGGTTATTGAGAAGTTACGTAAAAAGCATCCCAGAAGTGTAGTTGCAGTCCTTGTAACTACACTACTTTTTTCTGAGCTAATCAAACATTCTCGTTCACAGCAATAAAGGTACTAGGTCGCTCACAAGGCGTAAAATTATACTTACGTTTAACTTCTTCATCTGGATTATTTGTACTATCTTCAGCGGATTTAGTTAGCAGTACAACCTCAGAGCGGGTATAACCAGTCAACTCATCAAACTGAATAATCATATACTGGTAGAGCGCCCAGACATCCGCCATCCGATTGCCAATACCGGAAGATATCTCATCAGGTATAAAAATATTACCGTGCCAGGATACCTTAATTCCCTCTTTCTGGAAGTAAGCGTCTATTTCTGGACGAATATAATCCGCAGTCCCTCCGCAAAACACCAGTTCTTCAATATCATCATCCATCTTCGAGCGCAACCATCTGACGATCGCACGCCAATATTCATCTCTAGCAAGCAATAAAGCCTTGGACATCAATTCGCCATCAAGTTGAATTTCATCACCTTTGCGCTTGCGTGAGAGTTTCTGCATCACCTGGGAGTCACAACTAACTCCAGCTTCTACCAACACCTCGATAATATTGGGATTATCAGGGCTTAGTCCCGATGTCTTGGAAGTAAAATTATTCACCAGCCAAGACATACCAAAATTGCTGGTTATTCCCGCACCAATTGAACCACTGCGAAAGGTGAAAATACTTGCGTTGCGATAACCAAGCATCACATACATAGAAGCAGGCATATTATTGCCAAGCGATCGCCTACGGTGAAAAAATATCCCACTACCCTCAGAAGCTGCATCATAACGAAGCATTTTTACCCGCATCTTACCTGCTGGTGTATCAAATCCTCGAAACGCATCCTTCAACCGAACTTGTAACTGTTCTTTGTCTTGCACTTCACCGGGCGGTAGCAGGATGCTCAAGTAAGCTGCAACATCATTACCCAGGTTCAACTTCTCCTTAGCCAGCCAAAATGCACCACAAATTTTAGGGACTGCTAGTTCGTACTTTAGCTCCTTCAGCTGCGATATACCCCCAAATCGATGGCGGGGGTAGATGTCAAAGATGAGATACATGAAGTAATTATTCCAGGCGATCGCACCTCTAAAACTAGAATGCGATCACCTTTCCAGTTCGGTCAAATACTGTTGATGCACTCGACCAAAGGGTTTGACCAAATTTATGGCTGAAATGGTTTCATAGAAACTTTGAGGAATGCAGTGCAGGTGCTTGAGGAAAAACTCCTTCTAAATGCACCCAATGGAGAGGTGAAAAGCACCTCCTAACAACAGCGCCAGGCGATAGCGAAGCGCCGACCTGTCGGTTCGCACTCCAGGAGATATTGCCCACAACGACAAATAGGACAAGGGCAGGACTTACGCAAGTATCACAACCGAAGGCAGAGAGAGTATGCTTTTCTCAAATATCTAACCACCCATATCCTCATAATCCCCTCACTCCAGACGAAATCCTGCATCAACTTCTATTTCTGCCTTAGCAATTGGATCATCCTCGTCATCATTCAAAAACCCATCATCTTCGGAATCTTCTCCCAAAACATTTGATCCGGCTGGTTCTGTCGCAACAGGTAACGACACAGGACTTGGCCCAGTGGAATCAAAAAAAGAAACTGAAGGGGGAACCGAATTAGCTGAAATAGGAGTTATTCCCACGCCATTAGCTCCAACTGTTGGTTGTAACCCAGTTGCACCTTGCGAGAAAACTCCACTATGAGGATTAACAAGAACTATCTGGGGCAACCCCTCCATCCCAAACGTCCGTTTCATCTTAATGATCTGAACTTCAAGTTGCGCGATCGCATCATGAAGGGCTGACTGCAATTCAACACCAGATACCCCCGCAGCAGATAGCGCAAATGGTAGGTAATACGCCCGCAGCGCCTCACATACTAACTCAGTTTGCCCTCGCTTCTTTGACTGGAGATAGCTAATTACTATACCATCCTCCATATCTTTATTCCGCATGATACGCGCCAACTCAACCGAATCAGCTGGCTTACTAGCTCTTGCCATAGCTTCTCTTCTATTAACGTGCAAATCAAGCTTCTCAGTAAGTTATTTGTCAATACTCTTACTTTAACCATACGGTGGGAGAACTCACCCCCGTATTTACTCCGAACTACCCCAATTGACACACTAATTACCCCAATTAAGTGAAATTGGGTTTGATTTTTGTCAATCAAAATAAATAATTAACTGAAAAATAAACTCTAACAATCCCCATAATTGAGGTATTCTGAGGGCAAATTAACCCAATTATTTCAGCATTCGTCGAAGTTAATCAACTTAGGATAGAACCCCACAATCCGCTCTGTATCTGATTTACTACAGTTGCACTCCACAACAGACTATTGCTATCTCTGTACATTTCTGTAACTAAAACAAGGTATGTCTAATGGGGTCATTTTATCACTAGATTTTTATCAATAAACTAGATTAATTGACAGTGCATTTAATACTAATCGTCCTGGTCTTGTAGCATATAATTCGACATTTACACTACATATAGTGTCTGATAAATAAACAGATTGAAAAAATAATACCTAAAAATAATTGTAATTACGTATAATTTAATCCATGCTGATGATGGATAGCACCCGCTACGCGATAGCGTTCGCGGAGCGTCTGCTCCAGAAGCGCCGACCTGTCGGTTCGCACGCTGGCGACATAGCCATATAATCCATACAATCACTACATCCCAGCAATTGCAGAATTAACAATAAGGTTTAGGGCTTCAGTGTCAGTTACAAGACGAACCATAAGATATTACCTTATATCCTTATCACAAGTTACAGTACTCTCACTGGCGGCATCTACATACGGTATAGTTTATACCAAAAATAGCAGCGATATTGTCCGCAATTGATACCGCACCTGTTGTCAGATTTCCGGTTATCCCCAAGTCCCTCAGTGCAGTCTCCAACTATGCCACTTAGTCCCGCAGTGAAACAAGGTATGGTAAGTAACTCCATAAAGCGAACCAAATCCATCAAGGTATACCTCTTTGAACAAGAGAAAACTACCATTGAGGAAAAAGCGATCGCCACAGGGGTAACTGCATCTGAATATTTACGTTCCTGTGGGTTAAGGCGGGTACTAACGGCAAAACCATCTGCCGACTTGATAACTATCCGCGCTACTGCTGGAAACCTCAAAAGCGAACTGATGATGTTATCTCACTTAGCAAAGGAAACAAACAACCAGCAAATTTTGGATACTGTCAATAATGCGATCGCACTCGTAGATCAGACTATCGCAGCTGCATTTAACCTAGACGTTCTAGATAAATCACCCTCAAGCCAAGATAAATAAGGCATTACAGGTTCTATATCCCCCACTTTAAACTCCCTCAATTTGATTCCCGTCATCTATAAAAAACCCAATTTTCTCGACACGCTCAAGTATGTCTTGGGGAAAGATAATGCTGGGATTGTCGATACTAATATGATGGGAACAAACCCAGATGAATTCAACCAGCAGTTTCTCAACATCAAGTACACCAAAAAAGCAGTTAAGCGCCAGTGTGCCCACCTCATTATCTCAATAGCACACCGCTCCAACTATCATGAGCATTTATCAGACAGTCAGTACGGCTATGTAGCAAGGGAATATCTCAAAGATATGGGATACTTGCCCAAGGAAGAATCATCTGTAGCAGCTACGAGTCAGTTCGTTGCAGTACGCCACCACGATCGCGACCACGAACATCTGCACATAATTGCTTCCCGAATTCGGTTAGATGGCAGTTTAGTTAATGATTCCTATGATTATTTCAACTCCCAAGTCTCAACTAGACGCATCGCAGCGGAACTAGGGTTAGAGGTGACACCGACAACGAATGAAGCCGTCGCCTCTAAGTTACAGCAAGAGTATGGCATAACTGCACTCACCAGCCCCAACCGCTCGAAAAGTATTAGAGCAGTCAACAGTAAGCACAAAACCCCAACAAGTAAGGAAATTATTCGCCAAGCAATAGGGGAAGCCATCAAGGATAGTCCCACCGTCTCTACGTTCATCCAACGCTTGGAGGAAAACAACATTGGGGTATTGCCTAAAATGCGGGGGGAGGAACTACTAGGCTTTACCTACATCCATAATGATGTGAAAATCGCTGGTTATCAAGTATACAAACCCTATAGTTGGAACAAACTGCTGTCTGAATACGGAATAACATACGACCAAGACAAAGATAAGGAAGTAATTCAACAAGCTAAAGCCAAAGCAATTGCTCGCATAAATAGTATAATTTTAAGTAATATTGATTACCTGTATAGTGATAAACCTACTAATAGCAGTACAAGTGATAGTAATGGTGATACTGATAGTAACTCTAAAACACTTGTTAGTACATATACACTAAACAGTAATTATCCAAGTGAGATTCCAGTAATACAATCCAAATTGGAAGACAACCCCACATTGAAAGCAAATAAGACTAAGAAAAAAGTTCAGCCGCATCCCCAAAAACAGTACCCACAACAGGATATTTCAGAAGAAAACGGTCTCACTGCTAAACAATTCCTGGAAGAGCAATTTTCCCCTGTTCCTCCTTCTCTTAACCTTCTGCCTTCTACTCTCAAACATTTGCCTTCTATAATCACTGACTATATGCTTGTTACCAATAACTTCCGTATCAAAGGACAGGAGTTGAGTGCCAGCTTAGATAGCAATACTCTGAGTGTTTACCGTCATGGGGATAATACTCCTGTGATGCAAACCTGCTACAGTCAGAGAAATTCCACAGCAACTCTCTGACTGTAAATAAATACAAAATTATTGAGAATAATTATTATAATACGAAGTATTCAAATTTGAATACTTCGTATAAAGTGTTATAAGCTAGCTCTACAGACGGCTATATGAGGCGGGATTCATGGTTGCTCCCATTCATAGCCCAGCAACAATAGTACATCCTTCACTTCTTCCTTCAAATTCCCTCCAGTACGGCTCATTTGGAGCTTCCATTTAACTGGTGGGTTTGTTGGCACTACCTCAATCCCCAAGGCAGCGACATCCTTTTGAGAAAAATGCAATCCGCCGTACTGATTGACTGGAACAAGCGTCATCGTGTTTGCTCCGGGTGGTGGTGGAGCAGGTAAAGGAGGAGTCATGACAACGCTGTAGGTTCCTGTGTTCGTACAGCGTGCTAATAGCCAAATTGAGTTGATTTTAAGAGTTTTTTCTTGATCGCGTAAGGGGAAAAGACTCGACAACATCTCTAATTCAAAAACGTTCTCGTCTGCTGGATTAGTTGGGTTTAGGAATCGGTGCCATTGGGTTGGGAACTCTTGCCGTAGGTTGAACATTCGCACAGAAGGTGTCGCCCCGTCTTGACTAAAGTAGTCTCGAAGATGGGCGATCGCCCCATTCTTAAATGTACCCACATCTTCTCTGGCTGTGTATTTGATATGCAAGATAGCATCGGTGATGGTGCTGTAGTCAAACTGACGTAGAGCTTTGCCAAAGTCCTCAGAGTTGTTGTCGTTGAATAGTTCTAGTGACCATTCGCTGATCACGCCAGCTCCTTCAAAGGGCAGATAACGTTCATCCCGGAAGCTCAATTCAAATACACCACTATCGTTCTGGGCAGTGCTAGCGGCGATCGCCTTCACGGGAATGTTGTTTTCAATGAAGCGATCGTCGGTCGTTGGCGAGCCAGAATCATCCGTGTTGCGAGGGTAGCCATTGTCTCCGTTCGCAGTATTAATCCGAATGCTGTTCTTCAACAGACGAAGGGTGCAGGAAATTGTGGTGTAGGGACCAACGACACAGGGCAGCGTAATGCTGACTGACTTGATGCGACGGAAGTAGTGACCGGGATAGTCAAGGTCGAAGATTTCCTCTGGTAAGTTGACGAAACATCGTCCAGTTTCCCGGAGTTGGATTAATGCTAATGGATTGAGTAGGGTCAGAGAAATATGCTTCGTCAGTTCAAACTCGCGGCGATGTTGTTCCAAGTAAGCAGTTTCTAACCGGCGCAGGTCATACTGAAGTTTCTCACCCGATAGCAGCCCTTTCTTCAAACTATCCCAGTAGCCAAACTGGATGTAGCTGCTGTCCTGCAAGCCCAACTCAAAGCGGAAGCAGCGCTCTGCCCGTTTTGCCAGATCATAAGCCAGTCTGTAGCTCTGAAAGTACACCCCAGAAATCTGCCCAATTTGCCATTGGTATAGTTCTTCATTAGTGTACTTAGAGCGCATGAACTCGTCAGTGGCTTTGGCGTTTTCAATCTGGATGATGTGATTATCGAGTTCTTTCTCGGCTATCTTAATACGAAGCTCAGCAGCATCAATTTGCTCTTCGATCTGCTCTAATTCTTTGTTAGCTAAATTTTCCTGGAACTTCCAATCATCCCAACGTCGATCATGACCAGCATTGATAGATGCTTTGTTAGCTTCGTAGTTTTCTATGTTGGCCAGAACAGTAAATCCTCCTGCAAATGCTTGCAATGCATTGCCAATATTTGGACCACCGAACATGATGGCTGCTTTCGGTGTGCCACCAAAACCTGAGATCCCCAGGTCAAAGGTTGGTACAGCGTGAGCTACAGAGGCAGAAATATTAATGCCTTGAGCTGTCTGCTGCCAAGTCAATGCCTGTTTCAATTTTTCTTGGTTCAACGTTTCGCTAGCATTTATCTTTTCGATATTTAAGTAATAATCACGACGTATAGTGATGAGTTCTTCATTCCTTTTTAATCCTTCCAAGTTCTCCTTCGCTTCTTCAATTTGCTTCTCGCGAACGGCTTTGATCGCTTCAAGTAACCTGATTTCTTGTTCCTGTCGTAGCAAGCTCAGTGCTTCAGCATCTTTCTTCTCTAAAGCAGCAAGCAATGCACTACCCAAAGCCTTTACGTCGTTACAAACTTCATTTGCTTTTTGCAGCAGCACGTTGAAACGATAAAGCGGGAGCGGAGCATTCAGATCGGCAAGGGCGCTGCTGAGGTCTATACCGCCTGCAACGGCTTTGACTAATGCCCCTGGATCGATTGGTGGTTCAAATAGTGCGAGTTGACGCACAACGCCTTCAATATTCATGCAGTTGCGGATCTTGTAGAGGCGATCGCTCACGGTATCCCAGTATCCCAGCATCTTGTCATTCTGTGGAATACAGAAGTAGAGCATCGGTAACGGTGCTGGGTCTGCTCCATCAGGACTGTCTCCAAGAAGGACGGGAACCAGGTTTTCGACCTCTACTAAGGCATTTGAGAAAGCATCAAATTCAGTTTCTAGCTCGTTGAAGCTTTCTAGGGGAGGCTTCGATTGAGGTGGGACTTTCTTCGGACGAGAACCGAGAATTTCTGCTGCCAAGATATATAACTGCGTTGCTTCGTTGATGCTCTCCATGCTGTCTTGCCGGAAGAGGTAATCACCCCAAGCAATCAAATTGTCCAGATATTTCATCACCACTGTTTTTTGGTAAGCAACGGTGCGATAGTTGGCAATCCGATGGGGTTCAAAGGGATAGGTGCGCCAGTCTTTGACTTGCTTGATCAGTTCATCTTGCGTAACTGTGCTACTCACACTGGTATCCCCCGCCAGCATTCGTAACAGATTCTCAATCCGCTGCTGAATATAGTCCTGTTTTGTTGTTTCAAAAAATGGTTTGGTGATCCAGTATTTCCTCATCGGTGAATCACCCGGTAAAAATGGTACAGAGCTTTCTACACCGATCGGGTTAAAGATGAAGTGATACCAATCGCGAGCTTCTTCAAAACGTTGGTTTTTGCTCAAGGAGTTGGCAATCAACAAAGGAATGTGGAAGAAAAGCTCCCAATTGTAGGGGGAATAAGCCCCATCCGGTGTGAAATCAACAATTTCCTGAGGATAGAACTCTTCGGATGTTGGTTCAACAACCCAACCAGTTGGCTGATAGTATTGCTTGAACCTGAATCCAGTATTATCCAGCTGAGTCTCCCGGCTCATTAGGGCAGGAATGCCTTTAAGCGGGTTATGAACTAACTTGGCAAAATCGCAGACAAACGGGTGGTAGAAGTTTTTGAAGTGAAACTGACGGAACTGAAAGGCTAGCAATGATAGCGTACTGAGATACAGATGGAAGAATCGCATTAACCATCGCGTTGCCAGATCCTTAAACTGATCATCGCTATAAGGGGGCATTGCTTCTTCATTTAACTGTTGATGGAAAAATTGCTCCCATTGGGTTCGATCAGCGTTTGACAACTCAGGAACTATATCTTCCAACCAATCTCTAATTTGTCCTTCAAATGTGTCTTCCCACTGACGTATAAAACTCTTGATTTCTGGATAATACGATCTGACGTCGTTTTTACTTGGGGCCGCAATGCTGGTGATATTGCCTCTATTTCTTTGCCAGAAGGATGGCCAAAAGCAAGGTAAAACGAAGAAAGTACGTCTATGGTCGTTGTAGAAGAAAGGTAACCAGCTACCTCCTAGTAAAGAGAATCTTTTATCTCCAAGGAATAATGCTAACTTACCGTTGAGAAAAAGCTTGTCAAAATAAGACATATGCCAGGGGGGAGACATTCTGAACAATCCTGGCGTTTGCATTAGTACTGGCACAATTAAATTATTGAAGCTTTGCATTGCAAAGTCATTTTCTCCGTCTTGGCGATTGCGTTGTTCTGCCCATTTCATAAAGTCTGTAGAGTTATTACGGAAATTGGCAGGTGGAATACCAAATGGAATAGCAACTGAAGCCACTTCTGGACGAGTTAAGTGTTGGAAACGACCAACATAAGCTGTTTTTTCAGGAATTCCCTTACAGCCAGAAATATTAAAGCTACCTTCTAGAAATGCTAGTGGATTTCCCTCTTTATCTGCACTATGTCCCCAAAAGCTTATAGTGAAATTTCCGTTTACCTCACCAAGGTCAATCGGATAGAAGCTGTAGTATTTTTTTTCATTGATTTCGTGCGTATAAGATGATTCACTTTCGTAGAAATCTGTTGATACCTTTTTCGGTGACCATTTGCCTTGACGATAGTCACTGACCGCAAGCTGTAGCTTGAGTCTTTTTCTCGTTTTGTTCTTATTTGCGTCAAACTCAGACTCTTTTTCGGTGTCCATTTTGGGAACTGTAATTATGCTATTCCCTGCTTCATCAGGCACTTCTGTGAATACCGGCCAAAATAGGAACAAACGCTTGTTGACGACTGCGGGAATCAGATAGTCACCTTGAATATCTAAATCAACTCTTTCCCAAGGTGTCCACTGACGATAGTCGTAACGACGGTAATAGTACAGGTGTGGCTCTGCTCCAGTGGTACGTCCGAAGACATGGACGATCGCATTGTCTCCATCATCTTCCTGATAGAATCCAGCAATTTCCAGTTGGGCAACCCCATCTAGTTTTTCAAGGTAATTGGCAAAGGCAGTTTCAACAGTGTACTGATTGATTTCGTTCTGCAACAACTCATTCTCTAAGTCTTTGAAGAACGATGATTTATCCTTCTTCAGTTCTGGTTCAATCCAGTTTTCGGGCCAGAGGAAGACTTTGCGGTTGGCTTCCCAAACCCGGTACTTCCGCATCCATTTCCACCAATGCCAAGCACTATCCCCGTCATCCCCATCTGCCCGCACAACTACATCAGGCTCTAGACCCATGAAGCAGCGCTGTACGAACAGTTGAATTGAGCCTGATCCCTGCACCAAGCGACTGGTCAATTGACAGGAACACATCTCGACATCAAGTAGGTAGTAGGCGTAGAGATCGTTGGTATTTTCCCATTTGCCACTAGGAGGATCGTCATCAGGCTCAAACTGATTCAGCAAATAAGCTGTCAGAGCATCCCGTTTACGTTCCCGCAGCACATCCTGAATTTCAGCGCTGAGGGTTAACCAGGTTTCTGTGCCAAACTTAGAGCGCAACAATTCTTTCAACGTTTTGGCGTGAACATCCTCCATTGCCGCTGCTGCGAACGTCTTGACAATGTCTGCTCCAGCATTGAGGTTATCGATGAAATAGAAGGCGCGACGCAGACGTTCCCAAGTCTCTACCAGTAAATAATGCGCTGGATAAGTAAGGTCGAGGGAATCAATGAGGGATTCAACATCAGTTGCAATCCAGTCTTCATTGAGCCGCTCGACATCTACAGCAAAGGCGTTAGCATCGGCATAGTTGCCTGCATTCAGGTTTTCCAGCACCTCGAGTAAGGTAATTTCAGTTTCAGGCAAACTATCTCGTAGTTTTAGCAGACGGCTGGTTCTGAGGAAGCGATCAATCGGCGCGATCGCCCCTGTATCATCAAGGGGTAATGTCTGGAAGTCAAGCAGTTGCGCTCCAGCGGTTAGCGCTGTGATTTTCTCCAGGTCATTCAGCGTAATTTTCCACTGCTTCAGAATTGTGGCAACCCGGCTTGCCCAGTACCAAACATCAAAAGTGGGTTTCAGGGTTGCGTAATCCACCACGCCACTCGTAGTGGCAAAAGTATTTGTCAAATGCGCCAACACTGTATCGGGCAATAGCGGGTAGCGGGTCAGCAGATAGCGCGTCAATGCCTCAGTTAGTCCTAATTGAGCACTGCTTTGCTGAATAATGATGCCTTCGGATAGTGTTTTGGATAAATACGTCAACGCTTTTGTGATGGCGATCGCAAAGTTGCTAGCTAATCGAAGCTGATCGTTGATGGGATCGGCTAAATCTCGCAGTGGGAACTGTAAGTCGTTATCGAGTAACCAGATGCGATCGTCGGGTGGGGCAATTAACTCAGGCTGGGTGGCAAGGTTATTGACGGCATTGCGATAGTCCGCGTCGGCTGAAAGCAGTTCCAGGGCTGTCTGCTCTTCTCTGGACATGATGCCTACAAACCGTAGCAGACGTTGTTCAGCGTCATAGGAAATCTTTTGTGCCAGGGCAGAATCAGCTAGAGAACTGAAATCTACTGCTTCGGGCAAGTTCACAAGCGGAACCGTAAAAATTGGCTCAAAAAACTTCAGAGCAAGGCGTGGTTTGGTGAAGAATTCGTCGATCGCTGCTTGATAGGCAGCAATGCCAGTAACAGCTGCTAGCGAAGCGTCATTCAGCAAGGTTTGCTGCTGATCCGTTGTCATCATGCCTCTGAAGCGAAGCATTGGCTGGTAAAGAATGGGGATATTGTTGGGTGCACCCGTGATGCTGGCTGGGAAGGCGAAATCGGCCGGTAAATCCCTGATTACCACTGGCTTACTGGGTTGCTCAAACAGTGTTTGAATCGCTTGCTGATAGGCTGGAATTCCTGTGACTGCTGCCAGTAAAGCGTCGGTTAGCAATGTGGTTCGTTGGGTATCGGTCATCGTACCGCTAAAGCGCAGCACGGGTTCATAGCGAATGGGAATGGGGGGAATAGTGTTAGGCGGTGGATCGGTGATGGTCGCTGGGAAGGTGAAGCCTATGGGTAAGCCAGCTACGATCGCCTCCTGGTTGACCTCATCTCTCAAAGTTGCTAGGAAAAATTGGATAGAGGCTTCGTCACGGTTGAGTTTTTGTAAGAGAGAAGTCAGCAGCGTGGTGAGGCTATCGACATCAGTGGGTGGTGTGGTAGTTAAAAAGTCATACTGTGTTGGGTCGTATTCAGCCTTAATGCGCTGCAATTCCTTGCGGAGGGCAAGCAGAAATCGGGCGACATCGGCTTCCTTGAGGGCTGCTTTAGCGGTGCGATCGGCTGCTAGCAACCAGTTCAATTCATCTGGCTTGAACCCGTTTGCGTTAAGGTGGTCAATCTTCTCTAGAAATTCCCAAGCGGCTTGAGGATTGGCAAATTCTTGAATATCCTGCTGGAAAATCTTCAGGATAATTGCCCACTCTTCTGCCTTAAATTTTAGGGTTTTAGACAACCAGGTATGTCGCCAGAGGAAAGAAAGATGGGTGAGGGTCAAATCGTCGGTGATGTAGGGCGTACCGTCAGAGGCTTTGGTTAATCCCTTGAACAAAACTAGATCGGCTTCCCGAAGACCCAAAGCAGCCAGCACAACGGGATGGTGGCTCGAAATCTGTTCGCTCGTCGGTGCAAGCGTATTTACTCGTGCAACATCAAAAGCTGGATCGAGAGGATTAATGAGTCGTCTGTTTAGAAACAGATTTTGGTACAGAGCATCCTCTCGTTTTTCATGGAGCTTGGTAAAACGAGTTTCTGTATTTAAGTCGCCAAACAATGCACAAACTTGTTCAACGGTTGCTTTACTCCCCAGTTTCTTCTTCACTTCGCTGAAGTAGAACAGGTTGATCAAAAAGACTTCATTTAAGTTTCCATTACCAATGCCGGAATGCCGAATCACTAAGTCCAATTCCCACATTTTCCAGGTCTTGAGTTTGCGCCATAGTCGCAAGAAACGATGGATGCGATCGAGGACATTTACGTCTAAGCCCTGAATGACTTTTTGATCGAGATCACAGGATGCGTCCAAATGCTGAATGGTCAGATTACCTGTGGAATTAATAAATTTCAGATCTAGCAGAGCCAGCAGTTCGTTGTACTCTAGATGGGTCTTGTGGAGAAAGGTTCTGACGTTACTCACCGTGGTTAGCCAATTCGCATCTGTTTCTCCCCAGCGGGCTTGCTGACCAGCCACAGTAGCAGCCGTATCTAAAATCAGAGCCTTCTCGCTAGGATTGGTGGTATCGGCACTGACGCTAATGTCAAAGTATTCAGCAGCAATGTCACCGTTTGTGGGATTGTTGGGAAGGGCAGTACCACGAAATGCTCGCATTAAATCCCAGCGTTGCAGGTTGGTTTTTTGAAATCCTGCTCTGACCTCTTCAACGAACAGATCGAAGGGTAACGACATTGGATAGCGTAGTGTTTTGAGAAGGTCATAAACCACTGGATTGACATACTGTGGATATGCCCGTAACTCATCTGCACTTGCCTTCGTGTTGCAAAGAATTTCAGCAAAGAAGTTCGGTGAAGGGGGTTTCTGCTTCAAGAGATAGGTGACATCATCGGTATGCACGACCCAACGATCGGGTGGTTCGGGTGGTAAAGTCTCCACCTGAGACAGTGAGAAGTTGCTGCCTAAGGCGATTTTCTGTTTTCCATCGTTGTTTGGATGGGTGAAAGCCGTTTGAAAAGCATTTGTGATTGCCGTCTGAGCCGCCACAGGGTCAGCAGGGATTGCCGTAAAACCAACCAATTCCAGATCATTCTCGTCTGCTTCGTTGATCGCTGCTTCCAGCACTTCGCAGACGACATCAATATAAGGCAACGGCACCAGTGCATTGTCACAGTTAAGTTCCAGGAAGCCTAAATCAGGGCGACGAGTGAAGAGAACGTCTTTGACCTTTCCGTTACCCGTACGGGTGTCTCGGTCTTTGAGGAACATTAGCAGATCGGCAAAGTAAGCAGCCGGACTCAGTACCGATCGGCAATGTTCGCACTCACACAAGTCACCTGTTTTGAACAGATTGTTCCAATTTGGGAAAGTGGACAGATCTTCACTACCGCCCGTTTTCAGCGCCATTGGCAACGCTTCGGCTTCCCATCCTTTCAAATCTGCAACGATCGTCAACACCGCTGCATGGGTGTCCGCCGCCCGATTCCAGGCAAGACGAGCCGTATCTGGTGTAAAGCCGGGGCGATCGCCATATTGCCGCACAAACTCACTCTTGCCCATACGATACACTTTTTGAGCAGAGTGCAGGTTATCTGCCAACAAAGTATCTGTCGCCTCAAACGTGGGAGCCAGTTTGAAGACGCGCTGCGCTGCTTTGACTTCCAATCTGAAATTTTCGTCTGCTGCCAGTTCCCGAAACTCTGGGTCAACGCGCTCCTGCAAAAATTCGTCTACAGGCGTGTTCAGCAGTTCAAAGCTTTCATGGCGATTCAAGAATCGGCTGATTTCCCCTGCCCGACGCAATCCTTGAGTCCCTCCATTTTGCAGTGCCCGTTCCAGTCCACCTGTGAAAGCGGTGGTGGGGAAGGCTTCGCGGAACTGGCGATCGAGCATTTTGCCGTAGACCTCTGCCTCTGGAAGTTTAACGTCTCCAGCGATCGCAGTGATTTCAATGGGCAATTTAATGTCGCCCGCTGCGTGTTTTGCGTTAACCAAGCTCACCCACTCACGCTCACTGCGTTTTGCTAGGGTGCGGATTTGCGCTGGTTGACGAACGCCAAATTCTTGCTTCACCATTTTGACGACGGAAAAGTCACCCTTGGTTAGGTCTGCTAACTGGAAAGAGGTATCCAGATCGGCAATTTCGGTTGGCGTGAAGGACGAATCTCGTCTAAGTTCTTCCAACAGTTCCGGTGTGAACGCTCGATACTGGTTGAACAGGCGAGCAAATTTGATTTGTTGATCAATGGTTTGAATCCTGGCATCGTCCAGGGCAGCTTTGACAAAAGTGACTCGATCGGTGGCGGTGACTTCCCGGCGGGCAACCAGCGTTAGAAAGGCTTCAATCCATTCGTCCACATTCGCCTGAAAGGTTTCAGCAATTTCTTTTTGATTGAATCCGCGAGTCAGGGCTTTGCGAACGGCGATCGCATCCAGAGATGGAAGGTTTTCTAGAATTGCAGCTAACTGATCTGCAAGGCTTTTCTCTGCGGTGTATTCATAGAATGAACTCCCCAGCAAAACAAACCAGAATTCTGCCTGGATACCTTGTGGCACTAGTTTATGCGCCAGCACGTATCGGGCAAGAATATCCTTAGCAAAGCCAGTTTCTCCTGCAAGGAAGGTGATATCCTGGTGTTCCTGGTTTTCTTCCAGGGCTTCGACCCGCAAATCCTCCAGTAGGGGAGCCAGTTCTCGCTTGATTTTGGCAAATAGTGGCAGGGGACGCAGAGTTTTAGCGGGAATGGTTAAATCAATTTCGGCAACGGTTGGGGCATTAAATAAAATTGGTGAAGCAACCAGAACCGTATTATTGATTGTAAGAACTTTAACAACAAGGTCGGCTTTTTCCTTTTCTCGCTTCCGAAACTGATCCGCTGTGTAGGCAATCTGATATACGCCCTGGCGATCGGTTTGCGTTTGTCCCAGGATTTGCTCGTTGCGTAAATCAATATCAAACGCAGACACCAAAACCCCATTAGCCGGATCGCCATCCGCTTGAAAAACATGTCCTTTAACAATCAATGGTGGAGGGTTTAGAGCATCAACTTCGGCGTTAATCCGTCGAGCCGTAACTTCATCGACAATGCCGTTTACGTTTAATCGATGCGATCGCTGAAATCGCTCGACGGCGACCAAAGTCATGGAGTCAAATAAGCCATTAACCTGAAGGTTAAAACCCAGTTGCCTCAATTCCGTTTGCAGGCGGCGAACGTCATTACCGCTCATGTTGATTTGCAGATTACGTCCTTCAAGATTCATGGTGGGGACTCCTTACCTAAAATGGCAATGGGGTTTTGGTTCTGGGTTAAGCGTTGGCGATGTGAAAGCAACAATCACGCAGTACATTATTTTCTAAATGCTAGATTGAGCTTTCTGACTTGAGATCGCACATTGTAAAAAGATCAATGCTTGATGGAGATCGAAAACGGTTTGACTGCGATCGAGCAATTGAATTGAGGGCTGTAATATGCGTTTCATAATGAAATTTAGTAGCGGAAATTTGAGGATGTTGGATTTCGTTGCCTCAACCCAACCTATGAGATTTAGCAATCGCACTTAGTAGAAAAGCATCTAGCTGGTCGTCTGTGAGTTCACCCGTTCCATCATGCCACCATCCCCCAATACATTGAACATCTTCATAAGTTAGTAATAACGCTTCTTGAAAAAGACGCATGAGATCTGGAACTGTGGCTTTTTGATTCTGTAAAGCAAAGAAACGAAGAATTTCACTTGGTAAATTCCCCTCTTGGTACATTCGTTTGGCGAACTGGATTTCTTGCTGATCGAACATTGAGAAGCCTCTACTGGGTAAACCGAACTTGGACACTTGTGTAAGCGCCAGAAGTTCCTTCGGATGCAACAACGTGTACATTTGCAAACCCAGCCGCAGTAGCTTGCTGACCTGTCCAGGTTTGTGCAGCAGCTTGTTCCAAGGTTAAACCTTGTCCAGTTAGCTCATTTACGCGAGCTAGATTCGTTCCGTACTGCCAATTTCCCTTTATCGACGTAAATTTACCTTGGAAGAATTGTAAGATCCGTTGGAACTGTTCTGCTCCTCTTAGTAAAATCGAACGTTCACCTGTTTCTAAACGAGTTCGGATTGAGATAGAAAGCTCTCCTCGCGGACTTACAGTACCCTCTGCATAAAAACGTTGATTAGCTGTATCTTGAACAAAGTAACGTTCTCCAGGAATAGAACGATCAACAAGACGAGGTGCAACTGGCACACCTTCTGGAGGTGTAGGTGATTCGCTTACTGCTGCCGATGTCCTAGGTGAACTTGGAGATGGTTCCGGTTGCGAGGTTGATGGTCTTGGTGGCGACGCAGGCGGCTCCGGAGGCGGTGCAACGGTTCTTCTAGCAGCGGCACGAGCTTGCCATGCTTCTTGCGTTGCAGCGACTCTCGCTTGTGATGCTCGACCCGCTTGCGCTAACCTACCGAGCGCAACACCTAGCCCCGCCATTACTGCCGCATTTCTTACCGTCTCACCATGAGTTTCACCAAATATTGCATATCCAAAACTTTCGGTGACACCCAAAGCACCATGAGCAATTGCACTAAAGTAGTTCCCTTGCTCCCAATGCCGTACCGAAGCAACTGCTCTCACTGTGGCATACTCAAGCGCACTTTGACTAGTGACGAGTTGCTGCCCCGTCTGGTCACGATGTGCTTCGTAAGCAGCTATCAAACGCTCAACAGAAGCATCATCAAAGTTAGCCCGTTCAGCTGCATCCCATGCTTCCTGAATCTCTGGTGGCAAGGACTCTTTACCATCGCGATCTTTAAGGCAAATTGGATTTCCACGACAAAAAGAATACTGATTTGAACCATCTACCAATCCTGCCGGATCGCAGCTCACCCATCTTCCTAACGAGGGAACGTTATACCTTGCTCCGTAGTAGTACAACCCACTTTCCTCATCCCTCTCCTTTCCTGTATAGCGATATCGCTTCGGTGTCTCCGTTTGGCTACGTACCGCCTGATAAGACGTGCTGCCGTAAGGGGTGTACTCCTCATAGGAAATGATTTGCGCTTGGTCATCTAATTCGACAGCGGATGAACCGAGGTGGTTACCAAGCTGATAGCGGATGAGTTGGGCAGGGGCAGGATCGGTATTTGTCGTGTCAATAGTGCGAGTTTTGACTAGAGCGATGCGCTGCTTGTCATCCATAATGTGCAGCGTCTCGCGTTCCAGGGTGACGGTTCCCGCTCCATTCCGTCGCCGGAATATCTCGAAGCCACTCAGGTAGATTCGTTCTTCAACCAGTCCGGGTGATTTCTCCCACACCTTCCGTACTCGTTGACCAGACGCATCGTAGGTGTAGTAAGCAGTGCCGCCACCACCTAAATCGACCTGCCGCAGTTGGTCTCTATAATTCCAGTGCATGTTAGCGGCATTGGGATCTGGGTGGTTTGCCAGGTGGGGCATCCGGATCATGTTGCCGTGGACATCGTGCAGATAAGGCTCAACCTGGGGCGTTGTCCTAGCAATGGTCGTGTTGCTCAGTCGGTTACTTTGCTTGATCGGTTCTAGCAGACTGTTTTCGGTGTAAGCGTAGGTGCGTGTCCAGCCTGCATGGGCGGGGTCACTGCCACGATGTTGCATCGACAGGATATTACCCACCGCATCATAAACATACTGCTCAACATAGGTTCCCATTGCATCGCCATCTCCCGGATGATCCAGGCGGGTATGGAAACTATTGAAGGCATCCGGTGGCGTGGGTGCGTTGCGCTGCCCGCCTGTTTGTCCTAAATGCTCCCGTCCGGTGGCTTCAATCAGCCGATAGATGGCATCGTAGGTATAGTCATTGCTCGGTTCGACACGGCGATTGCGGAAGTAAATGGTCTGCTGGGCATCGTCCCGAATGTGGGTGATGTTCCCCACTGGATCGTAGGTATACTCTAGATCTTGCAATGCTTCTGTCCCACGTAGCGTTTGCAAAAGCACCAGACGGAACGTTAGCGGATCATATTCGTAGGTTGTCGTGACACCATTGCCGTATTCAATCCGGGTACGTTGTCCCTTGGCATCGTAGTCAATGTCATTGACGAAGACAGTTGGGGTAGCCGATCCCTGAAGATTGACCTCAACCCGCTCCAAAAAATTGGCTTTATTGTAGAAGGGATGGATAACACTGTTATCTGGTGTTTCCATCGTCACTGGACGATTTAGCGCATCGTAGGTGGTTTGGCTGGTAAACGTGTCAGCCTCTAAACGAGGAGCAAGATCTGTTTCCAAAGCCACCGCATCAAAGGTTGCAGTGGCATCGCTGGGTAGGGTTGTATCGATCGCCATCCAATCGATTGCCTGCCTGTATTCTTGCTTCAGTCGGCGTGCAGCCTGCCTTAAGTTGCTCTTAAAGTCATAATTTTCATTGGCAACCACACCTGCCTGATCCAGGTGCAGATAGAGTTTGCCTCGTAAATTGCGCTGCAAATTTTCTGGATGCTGTTCTCCGTAAATTAACCGCTCAGTGATGAGTTCTTGTGTGGGGTTGGCTGGATTAGCACCTGTGACAAGCGATCGCAGCGGACGACGCAACGGATCATATTCGGTGCGGAAGGCATGTCCTCGACTATTCCAGGCACGGATGGGGTTGCCTGCCACATTGTTGAGCATCCAGCGTTCCCCCGCCTCCATACTGGCTTGATGAATCCGGTTGCCCAACAGATCATAGTCATAGCGCATGACAACGCGCCCTTGGGAATCTCCTGCCTGCACAATGGCATCCCGCACCGCCCGCTGGTTTCCTTCAATGTCTAGCTCAACACGGGTGGGATAGAGATCCGGCGTACCATCAGGCAGCAACCCATTGTGCGCCAGTGTCAGGAAGAGACGACCCAGCGTGTCAAAATAAGCCGTAGTGGGTGTATCAGCATGGGCAGCGGCTTTGGTAGCTGCAACTTGCTCCTGTCCCCCCGCCCCTTGGCGTTCACCATGCCAGGTTTGCCAGCCAGCTGATTGAGTCGCAAAATAGGCACTGACATATTCTTGAATATCGGTATCCGTGCGTGGGTCAGAGGTAACCGTATCGTTGACATCCCAAGTCACCTGCTGCCACGGATCGAACACCACCTTTTCGTAGGTATGGTTGGGATGCAGCGTAGCAACGACACGCTCGATCGGGTCATAGAACAGAATCGGACTCACCCCAACAATCCGGGCAAACTCAAAGCGGTGGGTGTCACTAAAAAATGGTTCGTACTGACGGACAGGTTTGCCCTTGTTGTTGAAGATCGTCCAGCCACTCCCAACCCAGCGTGGATCAACCGTCGGCGCATTTGGATCATCCAGATCGAGTGGCCCTGGTTCCGCCTGAATCTTCTTCTGAATTTCTCGCCCAAACCCATCGGAATAGGAGAAACTGTGCTGAATCTCGGTTTGTTCACCTGGATTTAAGTCCGCGTCGTGAGTTTCTCGTGCCAGGGTATAAACTACCGCAGGCTGTGGGTTTGGGTCATCTTTCGTGCGGTGGTAAGCAAATAGGTCGTAGACTAATCGCGTCGTTGACCGTTGCAGAATCGAGTGGGGATCGGTCAGTGGATTGTCTACGTGATCAAGAACAACTATTTCACTCAGGTCTGTCTCAAATCCGGTTAGGGAATCTCCCAAATTCTCTTCTGGCTTGCCCATGACAGCCGTTCCGACCACCATGCCCAACGCATCAAACGCCACCGTTGCCCGATTCCAATTGGCATCCATCAACAGCCAGGGCTGAAGCACTCTGTAATCGTTTCCTGCTGTCGTCAGATTGCCATTTTCATCCCGTTCCCCCACTGTCACCCGATTCCCCACAGGATCGCGAGTTTCCAGCATCAACAGGTCATAAGCGTCGTAAGTCATGAACGACTCAGCGCCAAAGGGATCGCGGTTACGGTACGACAGGAAGAAATGCTGACGGGCATGAGCTAACTCCTGGGCTGGTGTGTCACCACTGTTGGGTGAGTGGAACATTCGCCCGGAGGGAATCCACCAATGACCGTTGCTATCCAAATCAACATATCCACCCCGATCGGCACCTTGACCGCCGATAACATTAGCCGGATTCGGTAACAGGGTTTCTGGTGGTTGACCCTGACGCGATCGCTGGAAAACCTGCGTTAGCAACCCTGGTGTAAACGCGAGCTTGTAACTCTCACCAGGTATTGCCAGGGATTCTACCTGTCCCAGTGGCAGTAAGGTAAGTGTGTTGTTCTGCGCTGTTCCTAAATCATTTGGACGATACAGAGTCTGCACCTGCTCAATTAAGCGACGCTGTCTACTGCTTGTGGGCTGATCTTCATAATTGATTTCGCTGTCAAAAATCAAAACAAGATTATCTGAGTTGCTCGGATCAGGCTGCACAAAATCTGACGACTGGAACCGTCCTGCTACACCTGTAGGTGTGTAATTAGTCAGTTCATAAGTTCGAGTCTCACAGGGCAGTGGTGTGCGGTAATCATCATTTGTATCAATGGCATTAGTAACGCGATTTTCGGTGTAGGTAACTAGCACTTGAGTTTGCTTATCCCGATCAACCTGTAGCGGTAAATTGAGATCAGGCTGTCGTCGTCCGTGGGCGATCGCTACTTGCTTGAGTACATTGCCAAAGTCATCCACTTCCAGCGTTAGCGCATAAGAAACACGCGGGTCAGAGGGGTTGCGCTCATAGTGGTAATTGATGGCTTCACGGGCATGAGTGAAGAACACAGCATGGCGGTTATCGCCGCGTTTTTGTAGTACCGAGATCGTGAAATTCTGCTCAGTAACCGTGTAAGGATGTTCCGCTTTATCCGTACCGTCCTGGGCATAGACTTCCTGGCGCAGCATAGATCCTTTAAGCGCACGGCAAGCTTCTCGTTCTTCCTCGACTGTTAATCCCGCAGGAAGTACGGTGTCAGCTAGAAGAAGCTGCCTTGCCTGAGCATCGGTCAACCCTGGTTCTTCGCGGTAATACTCGCCTGTATCTTGCTCATTCAGCAAACCTGCAAAGAAGTTAGAAACATGATTTCTATCAAGATACACGCCTGTATGAAACCAGGTTTTTGTATGCACAGGCGGTACATGGGAAGCTGCATCGATGTTGTCTCCGACAGGAAGCGTATCGCCGGCACTCAGTGCTGCAAATTCCTCTGTATCGAATTGTTCCACCATGCCAAAGCCACGAAACTCCCGCTCCTCCCCATCGAAATAGCCATGATGATAGGCATAGCGAGTGACAAAGCGATTTCGGCTGATGCGATCATAGGTCTCCACCCGTTCCACCACATGCACCGGAAACGGCAGCTTTGTAACCCAGGGCGTACCCGCTAACCGATCTTCCAAGTAGAACTTAGTCGAAGGCGCATACTGCACCACCGTTTCTGCACCCATGTTGTTGACGGTCTTGATCAGCAGATGCGGTTTTTGCCCACCCATCAGGTCGATGTAGCGCATGACTCGTTGAGTATGACCTGGTAAAGGCGAAGACCACACGAGGCAGGCAGTTCCGTTGCCTAACAAATCAAGGGTTGTCACCGAAACGACGTTGTCGATCGCTGGGAAACTCCTCAATACTCGCTTCGCAGACCAGCTATTACCCGATTGATTGAAGTAGACTTGTACCCCTTCTCCACTCAGATACAAGATGTCTGTTGTTCCAGACCCATCAATATCTGCCAGCAAAATTCGACGTTGATTGAAGATGTCGGGTGCATCAAACCAGGGGGCATTGTCCATCGTCACTTTCGCGCCAAACTGCCCGTAGCCCAGGTTTGCCCAGTAGCACACCTCGCCATTGCGAATTCGTACAATATCCGTCAACCCGTCTCCTGACATATCTGCCAAATAAATGGATTGCGTGCCATCGGCAAAAACGACTCGCGGTCCTTTTTCCTCATCCCAGGATTGGCGTACCCGCTCTGCCACTCCAAACCCGTCTTCTGCCAGAGATGAGTGCCAAACAAAACAATCGTCTTCCGTAATCAGAATGTCGGTGTGCCCATCCCCATCCAAATCAATAAACTTCAGGTTGGGATTATCCCAGTCCACAATAGGCAACGACTTGAAGGGAATAAAAGAATTCCAATGCTCATCCGCTGTGCGTTCGTAAAAACCAGGACTTCTACTTCGCAGCATCACCAAATCAGGCTGCCCATTTCCCGCTAAATCGAGAAACTGAGCACCATCGGCTAAACCACTCGCGGGTTTACGAGCAACGAGTTCAACCGGGGCAAATTGCGCTTCAATATGCTCCTTACCATTGGTTTGAACAGCATTAATCGGGCTGAGATTACGCTTGTAAAACCACCCGTTCCCCTGCTCTGTCAGAATGCCTGATAACCCTTCTCCATCCAGATCGATCCACTGATAGCGGGTGCCATCCAGTCCATAGGGCAAATTTTCTAGACTGGTGCGGTCAACTTCCCGCACCGTTTCATCAATGTTGGGTTCACTGTAGGTCAATTCCAGCGGCGGCAAAGACTTTTGGATGTAGCCACCGCCCGCAGCCCGTTTGTAACCCGTCTGCGTGACCGTCTTCAAGAATGAATAGACAGGGCTGCGAACATCGGTGGGGTTTTGTTCGTAGGCATAGGTAAAGTCCGTCGATCGCACTAAACAATCACTGCCTACGCCCGCCTCATCTCGAAAGTGATGGAACATCAGCACCCGTTGACAGAGGCGATACGTCCGCACTTCAAAGCCCGATCGATAGCTAGAAAACGGATCGTTCCGCACCGTCCATAGACCTGCATCACTCGGTTTAGGATTCGCTACATCATGTTCCCCATAATCAAACACAACTTCAAACAACCAATCCGTTCGAGCACTCAAATCTTCATCGGGTTGACGTGGGGTGCGATTGCCATAGTAGATGTGTTTGAGATATCGATTGGCTGATCGGCTCTCGATCATGCGGTTGTGTTCGTGAGCTTGGGCAATATCAATTCCCTGAGAATTCTCAGGCTTGTAGCTGTAGCGAATCGCATTTCCCTTGTCGTCATAGCTCTCGGAAATCAACCAGCTAAACACATGGGTTGGATCAGCAGGGTCAGCAATGCGGCTTTCATCCGTCTTGCCATACAGCGTTGTAATGTTGTCCTTGGAGAGCGATCGCCAGTGCATTTCCCCCGACTCTACATTCGTCCAACGTTCAATTCGAGCAAACAACCCCTCAATGCGAGGACGATACTTGCGAATGCGGTAGCCATCTTGAATAGTTTCATCGACTGTGCCATCCGCTTTCAACACAGGCACCAAGTCTTCCGCTCCCGAAAGGAGAAAAACATCTGACTCCTCGCTGTCCCAATAACGCGGCAACCCCTTGTCCGTCTTGCGAGTAATCGACGGTAGTGAAAGGCTCCAGCCCATGCCAAAGATGCCATTGCCCGCCCCGGAGTCATAGGAAAGCGACAGTTGCGGATCAAACCCAGAGCGACCGGGACTGGTGGCAATGGGTACACTCATGGAGCCAGTTCCAGTTACGGGGTTAGCTGCAAACTTCTCACCCATTCCTTTGATTGCCCCTCCCCCCTTGGGTAAGGATACAGCCTGGGGAGGTGCGAAGTAGTTTTTATCCTGCTCTGTGGCTGGTTTACTATCATTTTGGCTTGGGCGATCAAGCATAAATCTATGCCTTTAAAATATTAGAACTGGATTTAATCAATGGACAATTCACATATCTAATACTTATGAGTTTCAAAGAAAGATAAACAAATAAAAAATAAAAATACTTGTATTTCTTGCTTTCCAAACTCGCACAAAAACAGCAAGAAGATACAATATTCCCGAACTAGAACAATTCAAAAATTCGCCTAAAAATTGATGTTATACAAACTAGAAATAATTTATCTATCTTTTGATAGATGTATTGTATGCAAATAATGTATTTTGATTTTTCGGTATTAATATGTTAGTTGGGTATTGTAATTAACCAACCTATTTTCCCTATTATCAAAAAACCAACACAGAACAAGTAATACATACTTTAAAAATTCTGCGTCAACTAGGCGGTTATTTCTTTACTTCTTCAGAAATATTTACACAAATATTTTACAAAAGTTAGATAGGCTTACAGTACCTTTGAGGCTAATTTTTGCTTATTTCACTACTACATCAATCTTCTGTACTCAGAAGCCCTTGCAGTTCTGCCAGCAAAGATTTCAACTTTTCTTGTTTATCAGGATTAGACCATACCTTAGACTTTTTGACTTTTTTGTAAGTCTTATCCAAAAGTTTTTGTAGGTCTCCACTTTCAGATGGTGGTTGTAAAGCTTTTACCTGCTCTCGAATTTGGCTTAATGATAATGAATGCTCGATGGCAGCTTCTAAAAGCTCCATACGTTCAGAATCTGATGAAACCTTATCTATCTCTCTTGCCTTGGTATATTCAATTTGCCCAGAGCGGAGAGCCTCTAATATATCAATGTGAAGTTTGAGCAGGGGTAGCCTATGGGTTCTAAATGCCTCAGGAGTTATTCTGCCAATGGTTTTAAAGATTTCTTCAACTAAAAGTGAATCTTCTGGGCGGACATCGTTGTCCGCTAAACCTCGTTTGACTTTCGCTATTTTATTTAATAACGAAATGGCTCCTTCCCTATCAGTGTCTAGTCTCAAAGCCAATAAATCTAAAATTCCTTCTGTCTCCTCTACAGGATTCAGGTCTTCACGCTGTAAATTCTCCGTCAGTGTATATTGTATTGCTTGAGAGTCTGACATCTCTTGTATAGTTACTGGCACTTCGGAAAAAGATGCTTCTTTTGCAGCTTTGTATCTTCTCTCACCAGCCACTAATTCATATTTATCTCCCACTGGTCGTACCAAAAGGGGGACTAAGATACCATCGCGCCTGACAGACTCTACCAGAGATTGCATTGCTTTAGCTGCAAAATAGCGACGGGGTTGAGTTGTTGGTATGATAATCTCGTCTATGAGTATTTTCGTGATAGCAGCAAAATTAGAATCTTTTTTTTTATCTACCAACAACGTAGGTTCAGAAACTACATCTTGTGAATCTTCTTTTTTCGCTCTAGGCTTTCTTGTTTTTGCAGATGTTTGTTGGCTAGTTGCTCTAGGACTCACATTAAAATCTCTCTACGGAGTGTTATCTATACTTTTTGTGACAGTGATACAAAATTGTTAGGAGTTACACAACCATAATTAATAAGATCTTTCACTATACCTTCATAATATCGCTTTTTTATGTCTCTGGTGAAATAAAAATAAAACACTAACTTTGAATTTTATTCAAGACCTTGGCTTGAATGCTTGTTTCAGATAGAACTTATGCATTGTCAATTTCAACCAATTCCTTTCTACCTCAAACTGTAAACATAACCATAGTGGCAAACATGAAAAATGTTACTACTGATTCAGCGTTAAGCAAGAAGTAATCAAAAATTATGTATATTTTTTTACTATGTAAATTTTTAAAACTACGCTGAACTACGTCTTTAGGAAATATTTTCTCAGTGAAAATTGTACTTTATTGTATAAAAAATTATATTCATTTTGTAGATAGAAATTAGAAATTTGTTGAATAGATTACTGATAAAGAGAAAGTAAAATTAAACTCTACGGGTATTTTAGTGCCAAAAAGTAAAAATTTATCTTTAATTTTATAAGTTTAATTGTTCATATATGACAATTCAAGCTAAACATTTTGACACTAGATTAAATCAATGGATTCATACAGATGGTAATACAAATAATCCAGATTCGCTGTTAAAGGAAGAACTTAACAATACTCTACTAGAATATTTCTTTCCTGGGATAAACTTTTCGTTCGGGCATATGGACGAAAAGTCTACGGTAGAACAATTAATTAATCATCCTGAAGGTCATAAATTATTACTATCGTCAAAAACTCGGTTATTATATGGCCCCGAAGAATGCCTAGATACAATTAGGCAATTATGCCCTGATAACAAAGATAGAGGTGCTTACGGGTCTATCTTTCTTGGTTCATGTAGAAATGCTGTCAATAAAGAGTTAAACATCCTAATAGTTGATGATAATAATGGTGAAAATGGTGGCATTATCAGTAATGACCAAGCATATCAGCTAACAGGAGACTGTTACGGACAGATATCAAAAGAACTGTATCACGAATTAACTAAGCATCAAAAAGGTGATAAATATCGAGTAATTCAGCACCGCTTCGGTTGGACTGATCGAGCCGGAGATGACAATAAATACCGCTTTGGTAAAGGTACACTACGCCCTGCTAACCTTGAGCAAATCCTCAATTATCAAGACCCCAATAACTTAAATAAAATTGATCTAATTCTTCCCTTATCTGCGTTCAAGGGAACTGATAAAGATAATCCTAATGGCCCGACTAAGCCTCAAATTCAACCTGGATTGTACCGACAAAATATCTGGCTAGGTGAAAAATCACAATCTGAACTCGGCAAGACAGCTATATCGCAGTTACTCGCTTCATTCCCTAACGGACTGAAAGACTTTACTGAACAGCTAGAACTTGAAGCCAAAAAGCTTAAAGAAGCACAGGATGATCCTCGGCAACTTGTACAACTTTACTGCGAAAAGTACGAGAAGCGGAAAGCTTTTTTAGAAGAACAAGCAACCACACTAGAAGAACAAGCAGCAGAAGATCCAATATTAGCAGAAGAGTTAGAAACTTTGCGCGATAGCGAAGCGCTGCTGCGAAGCGCAGATCGCATTGCTACTGACTCGTTTATTTACAAACTCATCAAAGCTGACTTGCAAGGAGAGGGGCAACTTCTCGAAACTGAGAAAGTACAGCGCGAACTCGCCCGGTTCGTCCAAAACGAATGGAAAGAAATCGCCATCGGCAAGACGCTCACGTTTGAGCGAGCAATGGTCATCCCCTCCAAAGACCTGCAAAATGGGGAAATTTTCATACCACATTATCAATATGGGGAAGAAGTTCTCAACTTCCGCTCCCCTTTCCTCAACTCAAATGGTCTGTGCGTCTCAACTAACAAAATTGTAGAAGATATCCTTGGGCCTGATGGTCAACCTCTCGCTGGTGCGATCGCTGTCTCGGACGAAACAAGCGATCGCATTTACAACCGCCTCAATGAGCAAATTAAATCTATCCTGCCAGAAGCTCAAGGAAAAAATATTCAACTAGCAGGTATTGAAAATTACTTAGACCAAAATATTAGTAAGCTCGAAACTAGATCAGGACTTACGCAACTGGCACAAAGCACGGGCAGGTAGACAAGGGCGACAA
>NZ_JAVRBM010000079.1:0-43213 GCF_034531255.1 Nostoc sp. ChiQUE01b
TATTGAATTCGGGTAGTCGTTTATTGAATTCGGGTAGTCGTTTATTGAATTCGGGCAACCTCCAATAATTTACATAAAGCCATTCAATACTGCGGAGCCTCAATGAGGGGCATTCCCAGTCGGAGACTAGGAACGAGATCGAGATCACGAGATAATCTGCTAAAAGCTTTTTCTAGACTGACTTTAACTTAAGTTGACACCAATGAGCAATGCTGTGTCCTTACGATAGATGTAGTTTAAATATATGAAAATTGCTGTAAAATATCTGTTGAAATTAAATTTATTCTAGAAAAATTTATCAAACAGAATTCAGGAGTCAGTCGCCAGAATTCAGAATTGAATTCTGTACGACTGGTGGATGAATAAACGGGTTTAAAACCCCCTCCAAATCCTAGATTTGGTGGTCTTCAATCAGTCGCGGGTTTGAATCCCTGACTGATTGATTCTGACCGGAGACGCTCCGTCTCCGGCTCCGCTCCTGAATTCTGACTTCTGAATTCTGAATTCTTCTTCAACAATAAATTGATTGCATATTCACAGATAAGAAATGAGCAGGCGAGGCTGGTTATGATATGGCAATCTGTGAAAATAGGAATTGGCTCTCAGGTTTATTAGAAATTTTTAGTATTGTTGGAGTGCTTGCTGATGGCATATTTTGTTGTGAAAATCACGCTTTAGCCCAGATTACCCCTGATGAAACATTGGTCGATCGCTCTTCAATAACATCTAATGTCAATATTAAAGGTAGCGCTGCTGACCGCATTGATGGTGGAACAATTCGCGGTGCAAACCTATTCCATAGTTTCCAGGAATTTAATGTCGGAGAATCCCAACGTGTTTATTTTGCCAATCCCACGGGAATCTCCAATATTCTCACACGGGTGACGGGAAGTAATATCTCCAATATTCTCGGCACTTTGGGGGTGAATGGTAATGCAAATTTGTTTTTGATCAATCCCAATGGCATTTTATTTGGGAACAATGCACGCCTGGATGTGGCGGGTTCGTTTGTGGCGAGTACGGCGAATTCTTTTGGGTTTGGCAATGGGTTGGAATTTAGTGCAACGAATCCTCAGACTCCTTCCTCATTACTAACAGTTAATCCTTCGGCGTTATTGTTCAATCAACTTCAGGCTGGCAGAATTGAAAATAGGTCAATTGCATCAGCAGGAATAGCTCCCGCAGGTCTTAATGCATTTGGTTTGCGAGTAGGAGATGGTAAAAGTTTGCTGCTAGTGGGTGGTAATGTCAGCATGAATGGCGGCAAGTTAAATGCTTTTGGTGGGAGAGTTGAATTAGGAGGGTTAGCAGCACCTGGAAATGTCAATCTTGTTTTAAATGGCGATAATCTCAACTTGAAATTTCCTGAGAATGTGACTCGTGCAGATGTATCACTTAACAATCAAGCAGGTGTATTTGTGACTGGGGCTGGTAGCGGTAATATTGCAATCAATGCCAGAAATCTAGAAATATTGGAAGGAAGTATTCTAAGTGCTGGTATTGGGCAAGGTTTGGGTACATCTGAAAGTGTTGCCGGGGAAATTACCCTCAAAGCTACGGGAGAAATCAAAATTGCAGATTCTGGGAGCACAATTCGCAATTTTGTGCGCTTGGAAGCAAAAGGCAATGGGGGTAACATAATTATCAATTCTGGTTCTTTCTCATTACGCGATGGCACTCAACTTATTGCCTCAACTTATGGACAGGGGAATGCGGGGAATGTGAAAGTGGATGTAAAAGATGCTGTCTCCCTTGCAGGTAATGCTTATATCGTCAGCACCGTGGAAACAGGAGGTGTAGGTCAGGGTGGCAATATCGACATTTATGCAGCAACGTTGTCACTCACTGATGGCGCTCAACTTTCTGCCTCAACCCTTGGACAGGGGAATGGGGGGAATGTGACAGTGGATGTAAAAGATGCTATCTCCCTTGCAAATGGTGCCATCCTCAGCAGAGTGTCAGCAGGAGGCGTAGGTAAAGGAGGCAATATCAACATCAATGCTACAACACTATCACTCACTGATGGCGCTCAACTGCTAACCAGTACTCGTGGTGCATCTGCTACCCAACCAGCAGGAAGAGGGAATGCAGGCAATGTCAATGTTAAAGTAACAGGTGCTGTTGATATTGCTGGGGAGAAAAACGGTTTTTTCAGTGGGATTGGCAGCAATGTGGGAACGGGGACTGTTGGGAATGGCGGTAGCATTACCATCGATTCTGGTGACTTCTCATTACGAGATGGCGCATTTCTTGCTGCCTCAACCAGTGGACAGGGGAATGGGGGGAATGTGACAGTGGGTGTAAAAGATTTACTCTTACTCCGTCGTGGCGCTCAAATCTCCACCAACGCAGGTACAGAAAAATTAGGTGGCAATGGCGGGAACATCAATATTAACTCCAGATTTATCGTTGCAGTTCCTAACGAAAATAGCGATATCAGCGCTAATGCCTTTACAGGGATTGGTGGTAGAGTTGACATTACAACAAACGGTATTTTCGGTATTCTCCCGCAAAAAAGCCTAACCGAAAAGAGCGATATTACAGCAAGTTCACCATTGGGAGTGAGTGGGGAAGTAACTATCAACAGTCCAGATACTGACCCCAGTCGCGGCTTAATTCAACTACCTTCCAACCTGGTGGATGCATCCCAACAAATCGCCCAAGGTTGCACACCCAGAAGAGGACAAAACGCTAGTCGTTTTATCGCCACTGGACGCGGTGGATTACCCCAAAGTCCTAATGAACCGTTGCAAGGACGAGCAGTGATTACTGGTTGGGTAGATTTGCCCGCACAAGCAACAGCCATCACGGATAAATCATCTACTGCATCTATGACCAAATCTAGCGATGAAATTGTGGAGGCTCAAGGATGGATCGTTGATGGTAACGGTGATATTATGCTCGTGGCTCAATCTGTGCAAAGTTCTTTTATTCCCTCTGCCATATCCTGTAGTCAGCCCCAACTCTTAGAGACGCTACGCGAACGGGGAAGTCAAAAGTCAAAAGTCAAAAGTCAAAAATTTTGAACCCCATAAATAAATTTCGGGGCTTGTACCTTTTTCTTTCTGGTCAATAGACTTCTTGCATAAATCAAAAAAAGAACCCCACCCCGCCTTTGACTTACGTCAAATTCTCCCCTCCCCGCAAGCCTACGGTGTACACACAAGTCGAATTACCCCCCTTGGAAAGGCTACCGTGTATACACAAGTCGAGTTGGCAATCAAATCAACGAAAAACAACGGAAAATTATTTTTAAAATCCTTGATTTTCCGTTAGGACTCTATCAATAACCTGACACTATTGATAATCAGTTCACTTAACTCAAAACCTTGCCTACCAAGGCTTGTATCTTACCAGGCAATGATTTTAGGACTTGTGTATACACCGTAGCCTTGGAAAGGGGGGAAACCGGAAATCCAGTTCCCTCCCCTTTGCAAGGGGAGGGTTAGGGTGGGGTAAAACCCAGATGAGTGAACTGTTTCAGACTTGTGTGTACACCGTAGCCCTGCAAGCGAGGAGGGGTTGGGGGTGGGGTGTTAGGGGACTTTTGCAAGAGGTCTATTCTATTACAAAGGTTCTGGATAACGCATATTTAATTTCACTAGATGTCTATTACCTAATTTTAAGTTTTAAAAACTTTACTCTCATCAAAGTAAAATATCTGCTGAAATTAATTGTAGATAAATTTCTCAATAAATTGATTGCATATTCACAGGTAGGAAATGAGCAAGCGAGGCTGGTTCTGATATGACAACCTGTAAAAATAGGAATTGGTACTCAGATTTCTTAGGAGTTTTTAGTATTATTGGAGTGCTTGCTCATGTCATATTTTGTGATGAAAATCACGCCTTAGCCCAGATTACCCCTGATGGAACATTAGGTAATAACCCTTCAAAAATCACTCCCAATGTCAATATTAAAGGTAGTGCTGCTGACCGCATTGATGGTGGAGCAATTCGCGGTGCAAACCTGTTCCATAGTTTCCAGGAATTTAATGTCGGAGAATCCCAACGAGTTTATTTTGCCAATCCCACGGGAATCTCCAATATTCTCACACGGGTGACAGGAAGTAATATCTCGAATATTCTCGGTACACTGGGGGTGAATGGTGGTGCAAATTTATTTTTTATCAATCCCAATGGGATTTTATTTGGGAAGAATGCACGGCTGGATGTAGCGGGTTCGTTTGTGGCGAGTACGGCGAATTCTTTTGTGTTTGGCAATGGGTTAGAATTTAGTGCAACGAATCCTCAGACTCCTTCTTCATTACTAACAGTTAATCCTTCCGCTTTGCTATTCAATCAACTTCAGGCTGGCAGAATTGAAAACAGTTCAATTGCACCAGCAGGAGATAATATCTTTGGTCTACGAGTACCAGATGGTCGGAGTTTGCTATTAGCGGGTGGAGACATTGCCATCAACGAAGGTCAATTGAATGCTCCGGGTGGACGAGTGGAATTGGCAGGAATTGCAGGTGAGGGGACAGTTGGACTGAATGTAGATGGTAATAATTTGAGTTTGATTGTTCCTGATGGTGTAGCTAAAGCCGATATCTCACTCAGTAATCAAGCCTTGGTTAGTACCAGTGGCGAAGGTGGCGGCGCTATTCAGGTGTGGGGTAAAGGAATTACAGTCAATGGAGGTTCCAAGATTGAAGCCAGCACTTTCGGAGCATTACCTGGAAAAGGATTGAATATAAATGCTTCGGAATCAGTGCAAGTCGTTGGAGAATCACCTACTGGAATTCGCAGTGGTTTATTTGCTGAAACTTTTGGGACAGGAGACGCAGGAAACCTGACAATTAACACCAGGCAGTTACAAATGTTAGCAGGAGGAAAGATTTCATCTGGTACATACAATGCAGGAGCGGCGGGAGATTTAACAGTAAATGCCTCAGAATCTGTACAAGTGGCAGGTCTGACAGTTAGTGGTCAGTTTGGCAGCGACTTGTTTACTCAGAGTAGTTCTGGCGCGACAGGAGAAGGAGGAACGCTAACAATTAAAACTTCTAAGTTGCTCGTCGAAGATGGAGGGCAAGTATCGGCTTCTACTTCTGGTGAAGGTGTGGCAGGAAATTTGACCGTGAATGCCTCAGAATCAGTGCAAGTAATCGGTATTCCATATAATCCCAATTTAGGCTTCACTGGTATATTTGCTGCATCTAATGGAGTCGGAGACGCCGGAGACATCACGATTAACACTAGACAGTTACTCATCCAAAATGGAGCCGGAATCATAACCGATAACGAAGGTAAAGGGGTTGGAGGGAGTATAACAGTAAATGCCGAATCAGTGCAGCTAGTCGGTACTGCTATTCTTCCACAGTTTCCTAATAGATGGTATCCTAGCAGAATAAGTTCTAACGCCTATGGTACAGGGTCCGCAGGAAAGATTACGATTAACACCAATCAGCTGTTAATCCAAGATGGAGCAGCGATTTTAGCTCTAACTAACGGTAGTGGGGCTGGACAAAGTTTAACAGTAAATGCCTCACAATCAGTTAAACTGATCGGATCTGCTACTAATAGTAATAGTCTATTTCCCTTTCCCAGCAGCTTGTTGACTCAAACATCGAGTGCAGGTACAGCAGGAGATTTGGCAATTAATACCAATCAGTTGATTGTCCGAGATGGACAACTATCTGCCAGTACTTTTGGACAAGGGAATGCTGGCAATATAAACATTGAAACTGTCACTATGAATATCATAGATAGTCAAGTGGGAAACAGTGTTTACCGTAAAGGGTTTGCAGGAAATTTGACTATTCACGCTGCCGAGTCAGTGGAAATCAGTGGAAAAGTCAAATCGTTGTTTAGACCTAATATTGAAAATCCTGCTGGCTTATTTGCTCAGGTAAACATTCAAGGTGAGGGTCGCGGTGGCAACTTGACCATTGAGACAAAACGCTTGAGTGTCAGTAATGGAGGCAAAGTGCAAGTGGCTACTTTTGGTCAAGGCGACGCTGGTAATCTCACAATTCGTGCTTCTGAGATAGAGGTATTTGATACACTTATTGATAACCTCTATGCTACAGGTATCAATGCAGGTGTTGAAATAGATGCAGACGAAACAGTGATTCCACCCAGAGGCAACGGTGGCGATTTAACAATTGAAACCGATCGCTTGAGTGTGAGAGGTGGTGCAATAGTATCGGTTGGAACTGCTGGCGAGGGGAATGCAGGTAGATTGCGAATTTATGCGTCGAAATCTGTAGAAGTCGTTGGCAAATCACCAAATGGTAACTTTAACAGCCAAATCAGCGCTGCGGTGACGCCAGAAGGCAGTGGTAGTGGGGGAAGTTTAAAGCTGGAAACTGAGCAGATGAGTGTGCGGGATGGAGGTGAAGTCACTGTCAGTAGTAACGGCGCAGGGACGGCAGGCAACCTTGACATCCAAGCTCGTTCTCTGAGCCTGGATAACCAAGGAGCGATCGCTGCCATAACCAGATCGGGGAATGGTGGTAATATTACCCTGAAGTTGCAAGACTTATTATTACTACGCAATCATAGTCAAATTTCTACCACTGCCGGCAGTAGTAAATTCGGTGGCAATGGCGGGAACATCACCATTAATAGCCCTTTCATTGTCGCCGTCCCTAAAGAAAATAGCGATATCACTGCTAATGCCTTTACAGGGATTGGTGGTAGAGTTGACATTACAACAAACGGTATTTTCGGTATTCTGCCGCAAAAAAGCCTAACCGAAAACAGCGACATTACAGCAAGTTCGCAATTGGGAGTCAGTGGGGAAGTAACTATCAACAGTCCAGATACTGACCCTAGTCGCGGCTTAATTCAACTACCCTCTAACCTTGTGGATGCATCCCGACAAATTGCCCAAGGTTGCACTCCCAAAAGAGGACAAAATGCTAGTCGTTTTATCGCTACCGGACGCGGTGGATTACCCCAAAGTCCTAACGAGCCGTTGCAGGGACGAGCAGTGATTACTGGTTGGGTAGATTTGCCCGCACAAGTAACAGCCAGAGTCACGGAGAAATTATCTACTGCATCTATGACCAAATCTGCCGATCCGATTGTGGAGGCTCAAGGATGGATTGTTGATGCTAAGGGTGATATTATGCTTGTGGCTCAAGCTGGGCAAAGTTCTTCTATTCCTTCTGCCATGTCCTGTAGTCAATGATTCGTTATTCCAATGGGAGAGGAATTTATATTTATCTAAGTATTTCTTCAGAAAAGTTATTACTTTTAATTACTCTTAGCAGAATAAAATTAGGCCAAAGCATTAAAGCGAATCGCTAAAGCGATGACACAGCCTAAAATATCCATCACCACAATCACTATACAAACTAACCTTTATTCAACAATTATTGTTTGTGTGGAGATGGGAATTGCGATCGCTTTTTGGGCAAATTGTGCTTCTGCCCAAATTACCCCTGATCGCACTCTACCTAATAATTCCACCGTCAAACTAGAAGGTAACACCAGAATTATTGAAGGAGGAACCAGAACGGGTGGCAATTTGTTCCACAGCTTTGGGGAGTTTTCCGTTCCCACTGCAAGCACTGCTTTCTTTAATAATGCTCTTGACATTCAAAACATCATTAGCAGGGTAACGGGTAATTCAGTTTCTAACATTGATGGGTTAATCCGCGCGTCGGGTACAGCAAACCTGTTTCTACTTAATCCCAATGGGATTATTTTTGGCAAAAATGGCCAATTGAATATTGGCGGGTCGTTTGTTGCAACGACCGCAAATGCCATTCAATTTGGCAATCAAGGTTTTTTCAATGCTAACAATCCGAATTTTCCTGCACTACTGACGGTCAATCCTTCCGCTTTTTTATTTAATCAAATTGCTGCTGCACCGATTCAAAACAACTCAGTCGCACCAGCAGGATTAGATCCTACAGAAAGCATGAGTGCATATGGTCTCCGTGTACCAGATGGTCAAAGCTTGCTGTTAGTAGGTGGCAACATTAGCATGAATGGTGGCTCCTTGAATGCTTTTGGTGGGAGGGTTGAGTTAGGAGGATTAGCAAGTGCAGGAACGATTGAGTTGAATGGAGATGGTAGCGAACTGAGTTTGAGTTTTCCAAATATACTGGAGCGAAGTGATGTGTCGCTCTTCAATAGTGCTGAGGTTAACGTTCGTGCTGATAACGGTGGCAGTATTGCGATTAATGCCAGTAGCATAGGGCTTGCAAAAGAAAGCCGTATACGAGCTGGGATATCACCAGGATTAGGTTCAGTTAACAGCAAAGCGGGAAATATTGAGATTAATGCAACTGAAACAGTCAATCTCAAAGATGACAGCTTTATTGTTAATTCTGTAACACCTGGATCTGTAGGTAGAGGAGGTAATATTAATGTTACTAGTAGAACAGTATTCGGAACTAATCGTGGTCGGATATTAACCAATACCTTTGGGCTGGGAGATGCAGGCAATATAACCATTAATGCCCCTGACACTGTCTCTTTTGATGGATTGGGTAGTGGTGTTGCTAGTATTGTGACACCTTTTGCTAAAGGTAATTCAGGCAGTATAAATATTACCACTGGATCGCTTTCTGTCACTAATGGCGCTCAAATACTTTCTAGTATTTATCCTTCTGGGCGAGGGAATACAGGTAATGTCAATATAACTGCGCGTGATAATGTCTCTTTTGATGGTACAGATAGTGGTGCAGGTAACTCATTAGAATCTGGTGCAGTGGGCAAAGCAGGTAACGTCAGTATCACCACTGGTTCGCTTTTCGTTACCAATGGTGCTCAACTACAATCTTTAACTCGTGGTCAAGGAGATGCAAAAGGTGTAACAATAACTGCGCGTGATACCGTTGCCTTTGATGGGATAGGTAGCAATGGAGCAAATAGTGGTGCCTTCAGCAGTGTGGAATTTGGCGCAATCGGTAATGGAGGCGATATCAATATTGAGACTAGGGCGCTTTCTGTTACCAATGGTGCTGGACTATCTGTTAGCTCCTTTGGGCAAGGATCTGCAGGAAGTTTAACAATTACAGCTAGTGATACTGTATCCTTCAATGGCGGGAGTGCCTTAAGCAATTTGGAAGCTAATGCTTCAGGTAAAGGAGGAAGCATCACTTTTACCGCAGGTTCGCTCTCTGTCACAAATGGCGGTCAAATAGATGCTATTACTTTTGGACAGGGGAATGCAGGCGATATAACTATTACTGCTGGTGATACTGTTTTTCTTGATGGATTGGGTAGTAATGGATTGAGTAGTGCTGTTGCTAGTGCTGTAGAATTTGGATCTAAGGGTAAGGGAGGAAACATCAAGATCGCTACAGGCGCACTTGCTGTCACTAATGGCGCTCAACTAGACACTACTACTTATGGGCAAGGAGAGGCAGGGAGTGTGACGATAACTGCTCGCGATGGTGTTTTGTTTGATGGTGTGGACAAAAATGGATTGTCTAGTGCTGCAGTGAGTGCTGTCGGAATTAGAGGAGTAGGCAAGGGAGGAGAGATTTTGATTGCAGCAGGCTCACTTGATATCACCAACGGCGCTCAAATAATTACCAGTTCAGCTGGTCAAGGAGATGCAGGTAGTGTGATGATTCATGCGAGTGAATATGTCTTCTTGGCTGGGAGTGATACTGGTATCTTCAGCATTTTTAACAAAGTGCTATTTGAAGAAATAGGCAAGGGCGGCACTATTACTATTGCTACTGATTCATTATCTGTGATGAATAAAGCTGAAATAACTGCTAGCAACTTTGGACAGGGGACAGCAGGTGATATAGGAATTACAGCTGATTCGATTCGTCTTAACAACAGCAGCATTCAAGCTACTACTGCTTCAGGTAATGGCGGAAATATCAACCTGAATTTGCAAGACCTCTTACTGTTGCGTCGTGGCAGTCAAATTTCAACCACAGCCGGTACTGCCCAAGCTGGAGGCGATGGCGGTAACATCACCATTAATAGCCCTTTCATTGTCGCCGTCCCCAAAGAAAACAGCGATATCAGCGCTAACGCCTTTACAGGGATTGGTGGTAGAGTTGACATTACAACTAACGGTATTTTTGGTATTGCCCCGCAAAAAAGCCCAACCGAAAACAGTGACATTACAGCGAGTTCCCAATTGGGAGTGAGTGGGGAAGTAACTATCAACAGTCCAGATACTGACCCCAGTCGCGGCTTAATTCAACTACCCACTAACCTCGTGGATGCATCCCGACAAATTGCCCAAGGTTGCACTCCCAAAAGAGGACAAAATGCCAGTCGTTTTATCGCCACGGGACGCGGTGGATTACCCCAAAGTCCTAATGAACCATTGCAAGGACGAGCAGTGATTACTGGTTGGGTAGATTTGCCTGCACAAGCAACAGCCAGAGTAACAGAGAAATTATCTACTGCAACTATGACCAAATCTAGCGATCAAATTGTGGAGGCTCAAGGATGGATTGTTGATGCTAAGGGTGATGTTGTTTTTGTAGCTCAATCTGAGCAAAGTTCTTCTATGCCTTCTGCCATGTCTTGTAGTCAATGATTCGTTACCCCGATGGGGGAGGAATTCTTATGAAACCCAAGAGTTATAAAAATAATCAGTGGCAACAGATATGCAACAGATGGTTGATTCGTCCCTTTAAAAACCATAACTTGCCTGTTTTCATCCTCTTGGTTCTGGTGACAGCTTTTTTGTGCGTTACTGCTTTTCCTGTTGCTGCAACTTTAGAGACACAACATATCGCAACTTTTGCAGTCTCAATCCAAAATCCTCCTGCACAAACACAAGACTTGCTGCAACAGGGTAAAGTGCTGTATGAGGCAGGAAAGTTTGCAGAAGCGGTTAGAGTTTTGCAACAAGCAGTTAAAAGTTATGGCAGCCAAGGCAATGAATTACAGCAGGCTGTAGCATTAAGTAATTTGGCGTTGGCATATCAAAAACTGGGTAATTTACCACCAGCGCAGCAGGCAATTACAGATAGCTTGAAGTTGCTCGAAAAATCCTCTAATTCCCAAAATATTGAGGTTTTGGCTCCAATTCTAGATATTCAAGGTAGTATTCAACTAGACTTGGGACAAGCTGAACAGGCACTTAACACCTGGCAACGTGCGGAATCCAGCTATAAGCAATTAGGCGATCAAAATGGCATTATCCGCGATCGCATCAATCAAGCACAAGCATGGCAAGTTTTGGGATTTTACCGTCGGGCTTTGACAATCTTGACTCAATTGCAGCAGCAGTTACAATCAAAACCTAACTCTATTACCAAAGCAGTAGAATTACGGTCTTTCGGGAATGCTATGCAATTAGCAGGAGATTTGAATCAATCCCGTCAGGTATTACAGCAAAGTTTGTCAATTGCCCAAAAATTGGATTCTCCCCAGGATGTGAGCGCGGCTTTATTCAGTTTAGGCAACACGGCACAAGTACAGCAAGATTTTAAGGGTGCAATACAGTTTTATCAGCAAGCGGCTGCGATCGCTCCTAACCCGATTAGCAAAGTTCAGGCTGAAGTTAATCAATTGAACTTACTAGTGAACACGGGACAAACAGCTGCCGTGCAGACACTATTGCCGCAAATCCAAACTCAACTGGCACAACTACCTACTTCTGTGACAACTATTTATACCCAAATTAATCTAGCTCAAAGCTTGATGAAATTTGGGACTACACCCCAAGCGATCGCTCAAATCTGCGCCAGAGCCTTGCAACAAGCTCAAGATTTGGCAGATAAACGAGCCGAGAGCTTTGCCGTTGGGACTTTGGGCAGTGTATACGAACAAACTAAGCAATGGTCAATAGCCCAGAACCTCACCCAACAAGCACTGAACATAGCCCAAACAATCAATGCCCCAGATATCGCTTATCGTTGGCATTGGCAGTTAGGACGCTTGTTAAAACAGCAGGGAGAGATTGAGGGCGCTATTGCCAGCTATGATACTGCGATCGGTGAGTTGCAGACTCTCCGTAGTGACTTAGTAGTTGTGAATCGAGATGTCCAGTTTTCCTTTAAAGAAAGTGTAGAACCTGTATATCGAGAGTCTGTAGAATTATTGTTGCAGTTTCAGCAAACTCATCCGAGCGAACCAATCCTAGACAAAGCTAGACAGAGGATTGAAGCACTGCAACTAGCGGAATTAGACGACTTTTTCCGGGAAGCTTGCATTAATGCCAAAACTGTTTTGCTTGACACAATCGTAGATAAAGATAATCCTACAGCCGCGATCATTTATCCAATTATTCTGCCCGATCAACTGCAAGTGATTGTCAAAATCCCTAAACAACCACTGCGTAATTATACAGTAAATAAGTCACAAAATGAAGTAGAAGGTATTATCAGAAAACTCAGAGAGTATCTATTAGAACCTGACCGGACTGAGGAAGTGCAGGCGCTATCACAGGAAGTCTATGGGTGGTTAATCAAAGAAATTGAGTCAGATTTAAAAGATAGTGGCGTCAAAACCCTTGTATTTGTACTGGATGGAATATTGCGAAATGTGCCAATGGCTATATTGTATGACGGTCAGCAATATCTGGTAGAAAAATACGCTGTAGCACTCAGCTTAGGACTCCAGTTACTCGCACTCAAACCCTTGACACCAACAAAACTCAATGTACTAGCTGCCGGGTTAGTGCAACCACCACAAGGCTTTCAACAGCAATTTCCACCGCTACCAGAAATTAAATCAGAATTCGACTCTATTTCCCAAGCGATCGCGTCTACCACCCAGTTATTAGATCGAGACTTCAACAGCAAAAACCTAGAGAGTAAGGTAAATACTGTACCATTTAATGTGTTACATCTGGCAACCCACGGTCAATTTAGCTCGAGTGTTGAGAATACTTTTATACTTGCAGATGATGGGCCGATCAACGTTACGCAATTTGATAGTCTACTGCGTCGTCGGGATCAAACTCGCTCAGAAGTTTTGGAAATGCTGGTATTAAGTGCTTGCCAAACTGCTACTGGTGACAATCGCGCCACACTAGGGCTAGCAGGAGCATCCGTGAAAGCTGGTGCCCGTAGTACCTTGGCTTCACTATGGCATATCAGTGATAAATCTACTGCTATCTTAATTGGTGAATTTTATCGTGAGTTAGTTAAAACTGAGGTGACAAAGGCTGAAGCTTTGCGTCGTGCCCAAGTAAAGTTATTAAAAGATTATCCCAATTACAGTCGTCCGGGCTACTGGGCACCTTATGTTTTAGTTGGTAACTGGCTTTAACAAATTCTATCCACTGATTGAAGTTTCTAGAGATTATTCTTCTGGAGAGTGATAGAAGCTGTTCATGAGCGATCGCTTTCCTCGAACGCTTTTGTTACTACGGGGAAAGAATCTTTTGTTTACCATTCCCACCACTGTGAGGAAGAATGGATTTATATTCTATCGGGACAAGCGATCGCAGAAATCGATAAAGAAGAATTTGAGGTTTTCCCAGAAAACTTTATGGCATAGTAAAACACGATACGGTTTAGGAGTAATATCTTTGATAAAAACTATATTCATCTGTGCAGTTGTCATCTGCACAACTTATATTTACCCGATTAAGACATCAGCAGGAGAAAAACCTTCTGCGATTTTTCATGCATTTGACCAGCAGTACACTGATATTGAAAAGTTTGTATGTGAAATAGGGAAGCAAGGATATTCTCACATTCAAATTTCTCCAGCCCAAAAATCTAATCCTGCTCCAGAATGGTGGGCACGCTATCAACCTGTAGACTACAGCATTATCGAAGGTAGAGGTTCACTCTTAAATTTAAAAAAACTTATTAGTCAAGCCCACAGTTGTCAGGTCAAAGTGATTGCTGATGTTGTTTTCAATCACATGGCTAATTTAGATGGCAATGATGATTTGGAAGATTTAACTAAATTTCCAGGTCTTTCTATAAATGACTTTAATTCGGATTCAAACCGTCCAGGTAAAAAATCTTGTAGCATTAATTATAGTGATGGCAATAGAGATTCAGAAATTAATTGTTGGTTAGGTGGACTTCCTGAATTGAGATTTACCAATAATGTTAAAAAAATTCAAAAAGCTCATTTAAAAAAATTGCTAGATTTAGGAATTGATGGATTTCGATTTGATGCTGCCAAGCATATCCCAGCAGATGTTATCAAAGAGTACATCAGCTATGTGGATCAACAAAGTCAAGGCAAAGCATGGAATTATCTTGAGGTAATCACAGATAGCGACACCAGTGCAGAAAATTATAACTGGATTGCTGCTGTCACAGATTTTGTTCTCTACAATTCAATGAAAAATGCCTTCAGCTTTGGTGGAGATTTGCGTTCTCTGCGAGTTCCCACAGGCATAAACGATCCGCGTAGCGTCACTTTTGGCAGAAACCATGATACTATCCGCGAGATTAATTCCAATGCCATTAACCCCTATAGCGATCCTTCTGACTCTTTCCTTGCAACAGCATATATCCTGGCAAGAGAAAGTGGCACTCCTTTAATACTGAACTGGGATAATAGAGATGTTTCTTTTATCAAATATGGTGTCAAATTCCGCCAAATTATGCATCAACGAGGAAATCAGGAAAAAAATATCAAAGAAAATGTTTTAGCAGCTATTGATAGCCCGACTGTATTGCTAATGGAGCGGGGCAGTGAAGGATTTTTTGTTGTTAATAAAGGGGAGAATAAATTTAATATCCCAGCACTGGATTTGACCTTGACGAATTTGGATGGATGTTATCGGGAACTCCGTAATAATTTTACTGTTGCGATTGAACGTCGCGAAGGTGAGAAAAAATTTATAACTCGTTGGGGAAACCGGAATAGAGGCGGTATGGAAGTTCAAAAACGCGATGCACTCTATTTTATTCGAGAACCTTTTAATCAATGTCAAGTGTAGATGTTCTCTCTTGCTCTTAGCTCGACTTTATTGATGAAGGCAGGAGGCAGTAGGAAAACTGCCCGACGCTGGCGGACTCGCTAACACTGCGCTATCTGTTTCCTGTCGCGACCAAACGGGTCTTGGGTTTAAAATCCCCACTGAACTTTCGTTCAGTAGCTTCAATTCAGGAGGGGTTGAATCCTATAAGTTATATCAAGTTCGGTTAATCACTTATAATTACCGCATCTATGCAAAAATCTCAAAAGCCTCTTTTCCCCTGCTCCCTGCGGTCTAAATAATAAGTCTTTACCCGGACATGATATCAATACGGTTCAGTTAAGAAAAATTGTAGCGACTGTTTTAAAAGTCAAGCGATTGCTTTGTTTGTGGAGATTTATGAAAGCGATGCCTACGGCGGGCTACGCCTACGTACCTGTGTACTTGATCGCGGTGCGACAAAGTTTGAAGTACTCCAACACGACTTCGGAGTACCTCAACACGACTTCGGAGTACCTCAACACGACTTTGGAGTACCTCAACACGACTTTGGAGTACCTCAACACGACTTCGAAGTACCTCAACACGACTTTGAAGTACCTCAACACGACTTTGAAGTACCTCAACACGACTTCGAAGTACCTCAACACGACTTCGAAGTACCTCAACACGACTTTGGAGTACCTCAACACGACTTCGATGTATCCCCCTGTAATCCCTCCTTGGTAAGAGGGACGGCTCAGACATTAAGATCAAAAGTGCGATGCCTGCTCTGGGCTACGCTATCGCCTGATATTGTAGCGATTGTCTTAAAAGTCAAGCGTATTGTCCTATAAGTGAATTGCTCCTTCTGCCTCCTGCCTCCTTCCTTCTGCCTTCATCAATAAAGTCCAGCTAACAGCAGAAAAATTTGTATCAATCAAGCAGTCAGTACACCAATTAATTTTGAATAACCATCATCTAATTCACAAATTATCTCAGCTTTTTATTGCAAGCGTAGAGATACACTACCTGCATGGGCTGGCAAACCTTCTGCCTCTGCTAAGGTGACAGCTGCTTTGCCTATTGTCTGTAATGATTGTTTGTCACATTCTAAAAAAGTAATTCGTTTGAGAAAGTCGAACACACTCAAACCAGAAGCAAAGCGGGCAGAACGGGCAGTTGGCAGTATATGGTTGGGGCCTCCTAAATAATCACCAATCGCTTCTGGAGTATAGCGTCCTAAAAACACGCTGCCGGCACACTTAATTTGATTGGCTAGCAGTTGCGGGTTGTCTGTGCACAATTCCACATGTTCAGGAGCTAATTGATTGAGCAATGGTATACTTTCTAACAAATCGCTGACCAGAATCACGGCTGCATAATTTTGCCAACTAGCACCGGCAACTTCTCTGGTGGGTAAATCAGCGAGAATTTTCTCAACAGCCTTTATTACTTGTTGCGCGAAGATTTCGGAATCAGTAATTAAGATTGACTGGGCACTAGGATCGTGTTCTGCTTGCGATAATAAATCCCAGGCAATCCAATCTGGGTTGTTCTGGCTGTCGGCTACCACTAAAATTTCTGAAGGGCCAGCGATGCTATCAATGCCAACAGTGCCAAAGACTTGACGCTTGGCTTCAGCAACATAAGCATTACCAGGGCCAACAATTTTATCCACAGGGGCAATGCTTTCTGTACCATAAGCTAATGCTGCGATCGCTTGCGCCCCGCCAATGCCATATATTTCTGTAACACCGGCAACTTGAGCCGCAGCCAATACGGCGGGATTAATCTCACCGTCAGGCATCGGTACTGTCATGACAATTCTTTCAACACCGGCAATTTTAGCTGGTAAGGCATTCATCAACAAAGAACTCGGATAGCTAGCCCGTCCTCCTGGTACATAAATTCCTACTTGCGACAGCGCTACCCAATTCAATCCCAGTTTTACCCCGACTGCATCAGTGTAGCCAATATCTTGCGGTAGTTGTTTTTCATGGAAAGCCACAATCCTTTTAGCAGCAAGTTCCAGCGCCGCCAAGACATCGGCAGGACATTGCGTTGCGTGTTCGGCAATAAAGGTTTCGCTTAGATGCAAAGACTGGAGATTGTTGCGATCAAAGCGGCTAGTATAGTCCTTAACTGCGACATCACCACGCACTTTGACATCAGCTAGAATCTCACGTACTGTCCCACTAACATCAACTGTAACTTCCCGGCGATCGCTTACAAGGGTTTTGAATCTAACAGAAAAATCTTTGTCGGTAGTTTGAAGTAGCTGCATCGACAGTACCTATAAAAGCAGTGAGGTCAATAATTAGTTTAACTCCTGATTAACTTGCTCGATATGACTGTGGCTTATATGCATCACTCGTCGAAACAGCCCCGAAATTTATTTATGGGGTTCAAAATTTTTGACTTTTGACTTTTGACTTCCCCGCAGGGGCTGACATACCTGCCCAGCGTTGGTCAAGAGAGAACTTTTAGCAAGCGTTCGTTAAGCACGCACAATAATGATCGGTTGTTACACACACCAGTCTGATTGTTATTAGCCAGAATAGTTAGAGCTGTAATCGTTTGAAAAGGCCAAAATTTATAAAAATGAAAAATATTATCTCGATTGGTTGGAATAACTGGTTAAAACGGCATAAAGAATCTGTTTTACTATTTGACTCAATGACTGCCGCTAATGAGATTGCTTTCATGCTTAACGGTCAGTGGGATGGCTGCAATGGTGTAATTGTGGCTTCTAGTGATGAGGTAGCTGTTAACACTGCTGCCAAACTATTAAAAGCTACATGGTGTTATCAAGGCGCATCAAAAGCTGTTTTAGACAGAGTAACAACTGATGAAATTTTACGCCGTTATGCAATAGGAGAAAGAAATTTTGTTAATGCTAATTTAAGGTGTGCAGTGCTTGCATCAGTGAAGCTGAGTGAAATTAACCTAAGTTATGCCTCGTTGAGTTGGGCAAACTTAAGTCAAGCCAATCTAAGTAAAGCTGATTTAACAGCAGCAGACCTAACTCAAGCAAATTTAAGTGGAGCCGACTTGAGTAAAGCATACTTGATCAGGGCAAATCTAAGCGAGGCAGACCTGCAACGAGCTTCACTTCAGGGGGCTAACCTAAGTAGTGCTAACTTAAGTGAAGTCAACCTCACAGGTGCAGATTTAACAGGAGCTAATCTGTCACTAGCAGACCTAAGAGGGGCAAATTTTCACTTGTGCAATTTGAGTGGGGCTAACCTAAAAGATGCCAAGTTAATTGAAAGTGATATCATGTCCGCATAATTAGTTATGATTTCCACAGTCATTGCACCCCACCCCTTAATCCCCTCCCCGCAAGCGGGGAGGGGAGACAAAGCGTAGCTTTGGCGGGGTGGGGTTCTTCGGGTTTAATAAGTAATCAAACGGACATGATATGACTTGGCTTTTGCTCAACAATGATCGCCAAACTCCAATATTACCTCTAGTACAGCATGGCGTAAATAAACCACCTATTCCAAATCAACGAAACGCTTACGCTGTATACCTGTTTGAATGCGTGAATGCATGAATTTTGAACAAGAAGCAGGGGGGAAGGGAGCTCTCAGCAGGGGGAATGCTCCTTCCTCCCTGGTGTGAAGCAAAGCGGAACATGGGTCACAATCCCCCGCAACATTTAACAAAGTTTGGGGGTTTAAGTCCCCTGTCTCTATAGACAGCAGGTTTTGTGTCGGGGTTAAATCCCCGTTACAAAACGTAATTGCGAATTGCGAATTGCGAATTGCGAATTGCGAATTGGTTTAAGCGGTTCTCGTACCCTACGGGAAGCTAGCGCAACAGGTGGGGTTCAATCCCTTTTCTGTTCATCCCCCTGCTCCCCTGCCTCTTCTTGAATTCCGCCTTGCGGTACTAGTCAGTTCCGCCCCAAGTCCAAGTAGGATTGCCATTCTTTAAACGATTTTTTAGCACGACTAGGGGATAATCATTAGCATCAGAGCCGCCAGCCAAATCTAGGATGAAATAAACTTTACCTTTAACAAAGTGCATCCGTAAATAATTAATCTTTCCAGAGTAGTCTTGCCCATCAACCTTAGTCATTCCAGCAGAAGCAAAGCATTTAGCATATTTTGGCTTGAGTGTCCCAACCCATGTAACACTAAAGCTATTACTGGCTTGAACAGAGATGTTACTGGCATAGGCACTCAGGTTAATAGAGCCATCTGTTGCAAAACTGCCTTCTTGATAAGGATGGGGTTTTTCAGTGACAATCACCTTGTCTGGACAGCTTTGTTTTTGCTCGTTTTCACTATAAACTTTTAGCTCAATGTTTTGTGATTGATTTTGTGCTTGGACGCACCAGTTGGATAACAAAGGCAGTAAACCAATACTTGTGCCTATAATCAAAATCAAAGGTCTAAATGAAATTATACTCATATCTGAACAAATACTAAATTTAATATAGTATTAGATTTTAGTAATTAATTGGGGAAATAAATTCAAGGTTGAGAACTGAAATTACTGAAAAAATGGAATCAGGTAGGTAAAAATTATGGCAAATATTATTGGAACCAGCGGCTACGAGTTACTAGAGGGTGGTACTGGAAATGATACTATTATTGGTGGTCAAGGGAATGATATCCTCACTGGTGGCGGTGGCAAGGATAAATTTATTTACAACTTGGGCGACGGCACTGATACAATCACTGATTTCGGTGGCATAGGTAAAGGAACGAACCCGACAGCAGCGGTTATTGCTGAAGTGGACACCATCAAATTCCAGGGTGCAGGATTAACTGCTCGAAATTTACTGCTGATTCAGAATGGCAACGATCTAGAAATTACCTTTGAAGGGAATACTAATGCCATAGTTATCCTGCAAAACTTCAAACTAGAAAACTTGGATAATCTGAAAGCTTCTGGAGCAAAACCAGCTCTTGGTAATATCCTGTTTGACGGGCAAAATACCATCACCGACAGCTTTAATGTCCTCGATTCCAACTCTACTGATACTAGCCTGGGCATCAAGAACACAGTAACTTTTCTCAATGACCTCAACAATAACATTACGGGGTTAGAGGACTCAAATGATGTCGTTAATGGTCAAGGCGGTAATGACAAAATCGATGGCTTGAGTGGAAACGATTTGCTACGAGGTGGTGCAGGTGATGATACTCTTATTGGTGGTGCGGGAAATGACTCGCTCATTGGTGGTACGGGGACTGACTCCCTTGTTGGCAATAATTTGCTTTCTGGGGGCTATGGCAATGATTATCTCTCCATCTCTGGCTACGAGAGCTTTAGCTATCCAGACTACGACTACAACTCTCGCTCGTCTGGTAAGAACACCCTCAACGGTGGCGCTGGTGACGATAACTTGAGTGCTAGCGGTTCAACAGGCAATAATTTGCTCTCTGGGGATGATGGCAATGATAATCTCTCCATCTCTGGTTACTACGAAGGAAATAACTACGGAAACTACGACTCTCGTTCCATAGGCAATAATACCCTCAACGGTGGTGCAGGTAAGGATACCTTAAGTGCTGGCGGTTCAACAGGCGATAATTTGCTCTCTGGGGGTGATGGCAATGACTATCTCTCCATTTCTGGCTACTACAGCTATATTCCCAGCGACCCGTACTCACCCCGCGACGTTTCCATCACATACGAGTCTCGTTCCATAAGTAATAACACCCTTAATGGTGGCACTGGGGACGATAACTTGAATGCTACTAATTCAAAAGGTGATAACTTACTGGATGGTGGCGCTGGCAATGATTATATCTCCGCCTCTGGCGCCTTTGGTAAGAACACAATCTATGGTGGCAGTGGGAATGATATCCTTATAGGTGGTTTTGGTAATGACACCCTCTATGGAGGAGCTGGTACTGATACCTTTGTTTTCAATAGTTACAATCAAGGTGTTGACAGTATTTATGACTTCAACGCGACTAATGAACTGATTCAGGCATCGGCTGCTAGCTTTGGCGGCGGGTTATCACTGGGTTCACTTAAGACAAGTCAGTTTACCCTGGGAACATCTGCAACGACAAGCAATCAACGATTTATCTATGACAGTGTTACAGGTGGACTGTTCTTTGACCTTGATGGCAGTGCGTCTGGGTTTACTCAGGTAAAATTTGCACAACTATCTACTGGATTGTCAGTCAGCGTAAACAATTTTGTGGTTGTTTAATCGGAATTAGCACTCTTTGATCGCCAAGCGGTACAGTTTGTAAGATGCTATTTTTAGCTTAAACCGACAGAAGCCCCACGTCTGACCCAATAGGGCAGCGTGGGACGGACACTTTGCTCAAGTTGGGAAACCCTTCCTGTGCAAGTGTTCTTATAGACCAATACGGTTCAGTTAAGGAAATTTATCCGTTGAGGCAGGCAGGGGGAGCAGGGGATGCAGGGGAAGCAGGGGGAGAAAAAAAAGCTTATCTGAACCGTATTGTCTTATAGACTTGATATCAAAGTTAAATATAGGACTCATATTTGATTTTTAAGGGAGCTAGGTACACCTTTATTCCTTCTTAAGAGTCCCCAGTCCCCAGTCTCTACGAGTAATTCACCGAATCAAATCGGATTGCTATAGTTAAAAATTCTTTTATGCTAAAAATTTCTAATCTTAACGTTTATTACGGCGAAAGCCATATTCTCCGCAATGTAGATTTGAGCGTACCATCTGGGCAAATGGTTTGCCTAATTGGACGCAATGGTGTCGGAAAAACTACCCTACTAAAAACTATCATGGGTTTACTCAAACCCCGCAGCGGTACTATTAATTTAGCTGAAGAATTAATCAACTCTAAATCCCCAGACCAAAGGGCAAAGTTGGGAATTGGTTATGTCCCCCAAGGACGAGAGATTATCCCTCGGTTGACAGTTAAAGAAAATCTATTGCTGGGGTTGGAAGCTAGACGCAAACCAGTAAAAAAAGCAGAAATTTCAGAGGAAGTTTTTAGTTTATTTCCGGTGTTAAAAACTATGCTTTCGCGGATGGGTGGTGATTTAAGTGGAGGACAGCAGCAACAATTAGCGATCGCACGTGCTTTAATGGGAGAACCTCAATTACTCGTCTTAGATGAACCCACCGAAGGTATTCAACCCTCCATCATTCTAGAAATTGAAGCCGCAGTCCGTCGCATCGTCGAAACCACAGGCATTTCGGTATTATTAGTAGAGCAACATTTACACTTTGTCCGTCAGGCTGATTATTATTACGCCATGCAAAAAGGTGGTATTGTCGCCTCCGGTTCCACAGCCGAACTTAGCCAAGATGTGATTCAGCGCTTTTTAGCTGTTTAATTTTTGATATTTCTATATCAATTGTATCGGTAGCAATCAAGTCTGCTGCCTCTTGTAAAAGCTCATTTTGTTCTTTTTGAATTGCTTCTAACCGAATAGAAATTTCTGCTAATCGTTGTTGTTTATTTTGTTGAAAATTTTCAGGTAGTAAAGCTGATAGGTTATCAGTTGTTTTAGCACCTGTAATTCGTTGAACAGCAAAACTCCCAACTTTAGTTAAGGATAGAAAGCTAACTTGAAACAAAGCCACAAGCAATTTTAACGGAACTTTGAGTATTGACCAACTAGCTGTTTCAATCAAGCGGACAATTGCTTTAATGATGCTCCAAACGAGAGCAAGTATAAACAGCAAAATGACTATACTTATAATTGGGTGATTAGCTGCCCAATTTAGTATTTGAACTAACCGAAAAAATATCGGGTGTTGTATCAGCCAATCACTTGCAGAAGATGTAATAGCATCTTTAACTGCTCCCGATGTTGTACTCTTAAATTGCTCTGCTGTTTGCCAAGTTTGTTCTAAACTTGTTGTAACTGTATCAATTGCTCTATCAGTTGTTGTATTTAAAGACTCTCCAGCTTGTTGTGCTGAATTACTTAGAGAGTTAACGCTTCCGCCCACAAAATCTTTTACATTTTGCCAGCGTTGTAAAACTCCATTAGGCAAATTTAGGTCTATTTGAGATGCCATAGAATATTTCACCGAGGCTGAAATTTTTGCAAAGGCTATTCCTAATTCTAATCAAATTAGGAAGAAATCTAAAGATCCCCGATTTTTTGAGAAGTTGGGGTTGTTCATTTATCACTCAAAATGCTATAAGCTTCATTAACTAAGTGCATTTTCTCTTGCGCTTGTTTTAGCAGTTGCGGCTGATTCACAAACAAATCTGGATGCCATTTTTTTACTAAAGTTCGATAAGCTTGCTTTACCTCAGCCTGAGAAGCATAAGCTTGCAATCCTAAAATTCCGTAGGCGCGAGTAATCTTATCTTTTTCCGTCTGGCTTTTTGGTTGAGTGGGTGCTTTGTTGCTTTGAGTTGTATTTTGTTGTTTGCTAGTTTGAGAACTAGGCGATGTCTGACGACAAGCCTTAGGGCTACGCATCTCTGCTTTCATTCGCGCTATTTCCTCATTGAGTTCCCAATCACGAAATTTCGCCTCCACCTCTTCTTTCCGTGGAGAGGTAGAAGCTTTTGGCGGTGGTGGAGAAACAGATTTTACCTTTGTCTCAGTATTCTTAGCAGTATTTGTATTTTCTTGTTGTTGCTTAACACCATTATCTTTTCCAGGGGAAGCTTGAACTCTCTTTGGTTGTGGCGAATATTTTCTATTGGTGTTGCTGTATTTAGGTATTTCTTTATAAGGTTGATAATTTGAAAGTATTTTGACTTTTTCTAACTCTTGCAGCAAGTGATTAAAACCATTTTGTAACCGCTGCAAATTTTCACGTTTCTTAGTAATTTCTAGCGGTTCTTGACTGATTTCAAAACAAATTACTTTTTCAGCTTTCTGCTCATATTCAGCCAAAATAGCTAACCCTTGACTGCTGAAGCGCGATAAATAATCTTCTGTTGCAGTTATACAAAGTTTAGCGACTTCCTGATGATAAGATTCCTTGGCTAATTGTTCGTCTTGTTTTTGGATATTCTTGTTTAACAAATAAGAAATACTCCCAACGACAGCAGCACCCACTGGGCCGCCTAACAACCAACCAATACCACCACCAACAGCGATGGAACCAGGTTCACTCAAATCATCAGTATTGCTTGGCTTTGAGGGTAGTATTACTTGTGGTTCGCTAGGAAAGGAAATTAATAAATCTTGCGGTCGTTCTTCTTGGAAAAACTCATAAGCTTGATAAAGCCATTTCACCACAGCCAATTGCAATTGATTCAGGTCTTTTTTCAGAGTATTTCTTTGCCAAGCTTTAAAGTTACTTTCTGCCAATGCGACTGCCGCATCAGCTTGATATTTCGTGAGTAGATTGGGCAATGCTAGCCAATCGCGTAACTCTCCTATGCTTGTAGTAAAACCTTTATAAATTAAATCGGCTGCTTTTTGTTTAATTTCATTTTTATTATTTTGTTTATCATCAAAAGATTTTATTTCAATAGCAATCGGGTCAATTTTAGCTTTTAATGAAAGTTGGATTTGAGAAGCGATCGCTTGTACTCTTGGCAAACGCACACTACCACGATTCGGTTGCAAAATCCCGACAATATTTTGCAAGGCTGTTTCAAAAGCCGCCAAACCGCTACTATTAGCAGCAGCAACATCGCCTTTTAATCTGGCTCTTAAGGCAGGTAAAGCATCAACACGATATAAATTACTAAAACCTGGAGGTAATTCAGAGCGAAAGCTTTCTGCAACAAATAGCAGGCGATTTTGGACTTGTTTTTGCTCGTCTGGTTCAAGTAAGTTAATAAAATTGGCAACAAATATAACTGTTTTAATACCGCGATCTAATAACCAATCTCTTAAGTTTTCCCGCTCACCTAAAGTCATTAACTTACGTGCATCTAATAATTGGAGAACTAAATCTGCACTTAATAGTTGTTCTCGGATTAAATTATCTTGTTCATCCCGATCATTTGTTCCCGGTAAATCGACAAATTCTACACCCGTTTCCAAAAATGGATGCGGACAAAAAACTTCCACTGAAACTACATCTTTTCGCATCTGCCTATTGCCATCAAGAATGGCAAATTGCTGTAAAATCTCTGTGCCACTGCGATAGATTTCTGTGCCATCTACCAACATGATGCGAGTTCGCACATCAGAACCATACTTGACAGTAATCGCTGCTCCTGTGGTGGGAATTAAATCAATTGGTAAGGTGCGATTCCCCAGCATGGCATTCAGTAAAGTAGATTTGCCATGATTAAAAGGGCCAAATACCGCAATCCGAAAGCTAGGATTAACTAGATGATTGCAAATGGTAATTATATCTTGATGCAGTTGCGATTTACGTTCTAAATTCAGTAACGCAGATGCAGATTTGAAAGAATCTGCTAAATCCTTATAACCTTCATACTGTTGTTGCATAGTTCCTCGTTTCCAGTCTTTGCCTGGTAATGCAATTCATTGAAGCTCCGTCTCACATTCTTATGGTTATAGGAGGCGGAGCCTCCAAGTAGGCATTCCCAGCTAGAAGCTGAGAACGAGAGTAATGAGATTTATCAACTATAATAAGCTAATAAATTGCTATACGCTGCTTCGATTTTTTGCAACTGAGCTATTACGTCTTCCTGTAAATTTTTTAAACGTTTGAACTCAGTTTCACGATTTATTTCGCGGGTTTGTTTCTGCTTCACTAGATTATCTAATTCAGATTTACGAGATACAATATCATCGTTAATCCGCTTACTAACTTCTCTTTCGTAAGAGTCAAAACACTCTTTCACGGCATTGTATACAACCTGAGATTGCTCATGTGCGACTTGTGGCAGGTGTCTAACTAACTCTTTCTTCGCCGTTTTAACTAACTCTTTACGCGCTTGATCTGCTTGCAAAAATCCTACTCCTAAACCTAGCAGTGCAAACCCGATGGGGCCAAGAAAAATACCTGTCACTGCCGTAATTATCCCGCCAACGCCAATTACAGTGAAGTAGTTTAACAAGATATTTTTCCAATCAAATCCGGCCCCGGCTAGTGCGAAACCAGCCAGATTCCCCTTAGACAGTGATAACAATCCCATTGCCCATTTTGCCCAGCCGGGAGAGTTGTCTTCTTCAGCAGTAGTAGTGGGATTTACTCTGACGTTTTGTCCAGTGAGCTTTTCTGTTATTTTATCTGTGACTTGACTGTAAGACGCACCATATTGTGCAGCACTGCGAGAAAGTTCTCTAAAAGCTGCATTGATATCTTTTTCAGCAGTTAATGTCCAAGCAGCAGATTTATCGGTGATATATTCCTCAAAGGCTTTTTGCAGTGCGGTGTTAAATGCTTCTCGTTTACCACTACTGAGAAAATCAAACAAATTTAATTCTGGCTGATAGCGTAAGAAATCGCTTTCAAAGGTATTACCTAAGTTTAAAACGTAGCTGCGAAAAGATTCGGAAATCGTTCTTGCTTGAGTGTCTCTCGTATTGATAATTTCTTTTTGAAATTCATCTCGAATACCTGTGAGTTTGTTAAACTCTGGTTCCACTGAATCAATGCGTTTTTTTAATTCATTTACATCTTGGTCAAGTAATGGTAAGCGTCTAGCAACTGCTTCGCGGGTATGATTGCAAGCAAGTCTAGCTAAGGTTCTGACTTGACGAAGTTCTGCGATCGCACGTTCTCTGGTAAGAAAAGTATTAAGCGAATCCATAAACTTCGGAAAGCCAGTCCCCTCTAAATCAGCTTGGGGATTCTTCAACCGTCGTCTGAGTGCTTGAATTGACGAAAGCTCAAACACGCGTTCGTCATAAATATTTTGACCTTCTACAGAACAATATTCTGCTAAATTCGCGTTAAATACTTGCCGTAATCTATCCTCAGATGCTTTTAATTCTTCAACATCATCAGGATCAATCAATGATTCCCGCACTTGATCCCAAGCATTAACCAAAAAGAAAACTGTCAATCCTCGACCTTTGATATAATTTTCTAGATAGCGACGCTCACCCAAGGTACAAGGTTGAGAAGCTCTCATCACAAACAAAATTGCATGGCAGTTATTTACATAACCCAAAGATAATTCGTTTCGCGCTTCTGTATCATTTAATCCTGGACTATCAACAATTTCAATTCCCTTTTCTAGTAGCGTTAACGGATACTCAACTACTGCATAATCAACATCAGGAAAGGCTTGTTTTTTCTCCTGCTCTAGCTTTTTAGCTTCAGTCGGATCAATAGTATATTTATACTTAAAATTCTGAAAATCTAGCTGTTGGGGACTTTTGCCATCATTAAAATGAATGGTCACTTTCTTTTCCGGCCCATAGCGTAAAACTGTTAACACTGCGGTACAAGGGTTAACATCACTCGGTAATAAGTTTTCCCCAATTAAGGCATTGAGAAATGTGCTTTTTCCCCGTTTCATATCGCCCAAGACTAAAAGGCGAAATACACCTTGGCGGAGGTTTTTACTAGCTATTGTAATATCTTCAATATCTCGCTCTAAACTGAGTTTCCCTGATGAAGAGTCTCCAGCCAACTCAGCTTGGTTAATTGTTTGGGCCAGTCTACTCAAACACACAGAAATCTCCGATCGCACTTGAGCAACACGCTCTAAATCTTGGATAAATCTGTCAGTTGCTACCCGATCATTCATCATAGTTACACCTTTATTAAAGATTGGTTTTTTTAGATTCCAAAAATAATTTGTAAGACATCCACCCTAGCGCACCAACAATAATAAACCCAGCCAGTACTGGGGCTATTCTCACTGCAACCAGCGCTACCACACCAAGAGCAAACAGCTTCCCACCCAGAATTACTTTTTTCATCCAAGGTTTCTGGGAATTTTCTGGCTGATGCTTCACGGTTTGATGAAAAGCCGCATCGCTAGGATGGATGTTAGTTTCCATTTCCCGCAGTCGCAATTCAACTTCTCGTTCCCGTAATATGCGTTCTTGGTGTTCAAGTTCTTTTTCGCGATGCCTACGGCGGGCTTTGCCTACGCTTTCAGATGTCATCGGTATCCATCCCGTTTAAGACAATGAAAAGATGTCAGCATTCACTCATCAATCATGCTGTATACTAGCTTACGTAAATATTTAATAACCACAGTAAAATTACTAATAGTTAAGTCTTTAATAAAGTGTAGGGGTTTAAGTCCCCGGCTTCTATCAAGCCGCAAGTGTTGGGCTGCTTGTCTTTATCCCCGTTACAACACGGAAAAAGCGAATTGCTCTCTTCCCAGCGTTAGCGAGTCCGCGTACTCTGTAAGAGTTGCAAGCTAGCAAGAGCGTCTGGTAGAGAGCGTCATTGCGAATTGCGAATTGGTTTAATTCCTTTACTGATAATATTTCTATCCCATCCCAACTCTTTTTGAGCCAATAATTCCTAATTCCATCACAATTTGCGCTTGAAAACCTCATCTGGCAGCATCCCAAAATATTCTTAGTACTTTTAAATATCTTTGTCTCTTGCACCAATAACCCAAAACCTGTCATCTGTCATTAGATTTTCCCAGATTACATAATAACTTTACATAAATTTAATATTACTTTTTATTCAATAAAATTGCTGAACGTTAAGATGTTGTGGATCTATTGTCAAAAAGTAAAAATTCTATGCATTTGGATTTACCACAACTGATTAAATCACTCGGCTATTTTGGGGTCTGGGCGATTGTTTTTGCTGAATCTGGCTTGTTAATTGGTTTTTTTCTGCCTGGGGATAGCTTATTGTTCACTGCTGGATTTGTTGCATCTCAGAATTTATTGAACATTTGGGTTCTGATAATTGGTGCTTTTATTTGTGCTGTCTTAGGTGACAATGTTGGCTATATGACTGGGCATAAATTTGGTAGAAGACTATTTAATAAGGAAGATTCATGGCTGTTTCATAAAAAACATCTTGTGAAAACTCAAAACTTTTATCACCAGCACGGTAAAAAAACGATTGTTTTAGCACGCTTTTTACCCATTGTACGGACTTTTGCGCCCATTGTGGCTGGGATTGGTGCAATGCATTATCGCACATTTATGTCTTACAACTTAATTGGTGGCTTTCTTTGGACATTCGGCATTACCCTGTTAGGGTTTTTCTTAGGAAAATCTCTGCCAGCTGAACAGGTAGATAAGTATTTGTTACCGATTATTGGATTAATTATAGTTATTTCTTTAATACCATCGATTATTCATTTGGTACAAGAAAATAGAGCAAACAAAAGTTGAAATATTTTTTGTAGCTCCTTAGTAGATGTTTTATTGTATGGACAAGTATATTGATTTACTGAAGCCATAAACATCAGAGCTTGATCATACCCTCATGAGCGATAAACAAAAGGATACAGAGCAACTAAATTTATTTATAGGGATTTTGAATTTTGAATACTTCGGCTATGCTCAGTACAAGTTTTGAATTTTGAATTCGGAGCGAAGCGACGTGACTTCCTTAAACATCGACCTCTATCTGTTCCTAGAAAATCTCCTCTTTTTCCTTATTGCCACGCTTTTTATTGTGGTTGTGAACTGGGGGTGGAAAAACACAAAGCCTTATACTCTACCTTTACCATTTCCCGGTTGGTATAAAATCTGGTTTGGCTCAGTGATACTGCTAGCAGTAGTGCCGCCATTAGTGGTTATGCTATTGTGGGGTGTATGGTGGGGCGATCGCACGGTCTTAATTGTGCTTGGTTGGTATTTTATCGTATTCGGGTTGCAAATCATCTCTGAAAGGGTGACGCTTAGGCAGTTGCAAAATGTCGTCTGGGTGATGGTTCCTTATATATATCTCCCTTACCGCTTTTGGCAGTTGTATGAGGGTTTGACACTTTTAGATTCTACAAGCGAGTTGCAGGGGGTACGATATTTATTGATTTTTGAATTGGTGATGTGGATTGTGAACTACGCCATAGATGTATCTCAATTGCCGCGGCTGTTTCGTTGGGAAGTACAATCAAACTCTGACGCTAGCTAGGGATTAATTGCAGAATTAGCCAAAATATTTTAATCTTAATCAGAAATATTCCAGCCTTGATAAGGAATATTGTAATGTTGATGAGGAATATTACAATGTTGCTTATAAATGTTGTAATGTTGATGAGAAATATTCCAGCATTGATAAGGAATATTGTAATGTTGATGAGGAATATTACAATGTTGCTTATGGATGTTGTAATATTGATGAGGAATGTTGCAATCTTGACAAGAACTACTTGTACATTGAGAGTGACGGAGAAAAAAGTGGCGATCGCTAGTGAGTCAATATAGGTTAGCGATCGCCTACGGCGGGCGGGTACGCCATTGCACCACACATAACTTTACATCACATCTTGCAGCAACGTAGGAGCTAGCAAGCTACTTGGCAAAACTCTCTGTCCCTCTGGGTTTAAAAAAGTAATGTTTTGAAACGCTTCAGAAGGGCAAAGATGAATTTGATTATTTCCTCAAAAATCTAAAAAATATCAACACTTCACCTCGACCGCCAGCGATCGCAATCACAAAGCATCTGCCATACACAAAAATTCGTGAGAGAGTTGACCTGGGGAACATCGTAGAGTCAAGATAAAAGAGTTGGATATCTTCTCAAAGTACTAAGCACATCTGAATATTGCCTGATTTTCTTTCATTTCCTTGCTTTTGGGGTAAAGAGGAAGGTTATGGGCAATACTCATTAACGCGGCAAAAAACTTAAAAAAGTACGCACGGATTGCTAAGACGTGCCTGGACGCAGAGGGTTAAGCCGTTGCACCCCGATGAAGCGTCAAGAAATAGCTGATTAAATCAAATTCTAAGCGATTTAATCATATATTTTGTAGCAGATACTTGTGGAAAAGAAAATGCTAGGTGTAAATGTTGTTATGAAAGTTGGCGATCGCGTCCGCGTTAAAGATTCGGTAGTGGTGTATCATCATCCTGAACACCGGAATCAGCCTTTTGACATCAAAGGCACAGAAGGCGAAGTAGTAACTATTGCCACCCAATGGCGAGATAGACCAGTAAGCGCTAATCTACCGATTGTAGTCCAGTTTAGTAAAAAGTTTAAAGCCCACTTGCGTGAAAATGAGTTAGAAGTCATCTAAAGCACTTATCGGCGGCGAAACCACTGGAAAATATTCAGTTCGCCGCGCATTTTTTTAAGGTCTTGGCGGTTTTGTTCTGCTGTTGTATAATACCAATCACAATAACGCTGAAACTCTGACCGTGATCGAACTTCCTGGTAAAACTGATGGGTTGTTTGGTAAGACGCAAAAGCTTCCTCAACTTGGGGTTGAGCAACTGGAATAATATAAGGTAAATTTTTTGACATAAAATTAAGAGTAGTAGAGACACGATTAATCGCGTCTGTTTTCAATTCAACTAATTACCGCACTTCCTAATTAATAACTCCTAACTCCTAACTCCTAACTCTAACTTTAATTAAAGCCAACCGCGTAAGCGATAAACTAAAGAACCAATATACTCTTTTAAAGCGGTGGTAAATTGGTGTAAGTTGTCAGTATCAGGTAATAAATTTAGTATAGCGGCTTTGGGAGTACTACCGAGTTCTTGCAATTCACCCTCACTAACTAGAAAGTCAGTAGGTGCAGGAATAGCATTGATTCCTTGACGCTGGAAAATCTGAAGCGATCGCGGCATATGCATTGCCGAAGTTACTAATAATACCTGACGAATGCCACGAGATAACAAGATTTTGCGGACATTTACAGCATTTTGATAAGTATTGAGAGAGTCAGGTTCTTGAATAATCGCCTCAGATGGAATACCAATAGATGTGAGTATTGTTGCCATATCTGCCGATTCTGGAGAACCACTTCCACGCCAATCAATGCGTCCCCCACTCAGAATGATTATAGGCGCTTTTTTCTGGCGATACAGTTGGGCGGCGTAGATGACGCGATCGCCTGCTTCACTTAAATCGACGGTAGGTCTTGGGGGAAAAGCTGATTTCGTTGCGCCACCCAAAACCACAATCGCTTCTGCATTAGGTATTTGGACAGGTGGAAGATTTTGCCATTCTAGCGATCGCACTAATGATTTAGCGATCCAAGCATTGCTACAAAATAGCAATAAAGTTAAGGAAAAAGCAATTGCGATCGCCGCAGTCCTTGGTCGTTTCCACAAAGTCACTAATGCTACTACCAAGCTTACACAGGCTAATCCTAATGGATAAAAAAATAGTGGCAGTAATTTGGATAGATATAAAAACATATTATTAGGGCATGGGGAATGGGGCATGGGGCATGAGGAATAGGAGATGAGGAAGTGAGGAAGAAAAACTTATTGATTATTGACCAATGCCCAATCCCCAATCCCCAATCCCCAATCCCCAATTCCCAATTCCCAGTCCCCAGTCCTACCTTTCCCAAAACCTGAAATTGAAACTACTTCCAGGAGCACGACGGTAACGGCGACCGGCTTTTCTGATTTGCCGTTTGTTGATTCTTTCATTCGTTGGTTCAACTTCGTTCTCTTCTGACTCTTCAACTTGCAACTGAGTTCTAGCTTCTTCCTTACTTCCCCACCAAGCAGTAATCCAGCCTCCAGCTAAAGCGCCTAATCCACCTAGCAAGATACTCATGGGTGCTGGATAGCCTAAATATACAAAACCCAGCATGAAAAATAACCAGTATTTCAATCCCGTATCGACACCATCAGATGAGGCGACATCTGGAGCCTGGGGGCTATTATCGGTTAAATTTGTGATCCAGCTTAAGATGAAACCGCCCATGATTCCTAAGAAGATACTCAGGGCTGGTGCGGAGCCAGTCATGATTAATATAAATGTTAAAAATGCCCCAAATAACAGTTGAGAAAAGAAGCTGGGAGAAATACTGAAAAAGTCGTTCTTTTTGTCTGCCATAAAATAAAAAACTTATTTAACTAATTACTGTAATTCCTAATTTTTGACGCAATTACGAATTACGAATTACGAATTATTTTAATTGTGCCTGTTGTGGTTGAGTTGTATCCCAAATCTTTACATAAGGTTGTTCCTCTTCACTGAAAGGTTCAGCTTGTTTGATTTGTGAGGCTAATAAATCGGCGGTGGCATCAGCAATATCACCAGTGCGATTGTTCAAACGCTCTTTTAAAACTTCAAGCGGTGCTGTGCATTGGATAATCTGAAGGGGAAGTTGATGTTTTGTAGCTTGTGCGATCGCTTCTTGCCGTAATTGTTGTTTATCATACTTGGCATCTAAAATTACCGAAAAACCTTGTTTAGCCAGCATAATCCCCAATTCCAACAGCCGTGTGTAAGTTTTCTCGGTCATCTCCGGTGTATACAAATCATCGCCACCCTTTTCCCACAAAGGAATTCCCCCTAAATGCTTCCGCACCGCATCAGAACGCAGGTGAATCGCTCCTTGTTGACGGGCTAAAGACCTTGCTGTGGTACTTTTACCAGAACCCGACAACCCCGACATCAAAATTAGTTGTCCCAGGTTTGGTTTAGTATATTCCCAAGCCTGTTTGTAATAGTCAGCAGCCGTTTTTGTCGCTTCTTCCTTTACCGTCGCAGGTACATTCGGATCGTCTAGTAAAAATGATGTCACCTTAGCCCGGACATAAGCCTGACGACTTAAATATAAGGGCAGCACTTGTAAGCCTTCCCAGTCTCCAGTTTGCTCTATATAGGCATTCAAAAATGCATTACCCAAATCTTTACGCTGCCCCACTTCCAAATCTATTACTGTAAACGCCACATCGTACATCACATCGACAAAACGAAACGGCTCATTAAATTCAATGCAATCGAACAATAAAATTTTATCGTGCCACAGGGCAATATTTCTCAGGTGTAAGTCTCCATGACATTCACGAATATAACCGTTGTGAATTCTGCTAGCAAATAATTCTGGACGTTCGGCAAAAAAGTTATCTGTATATTGCTTTGTTTCTGTAAATTGCGCCTGAGTCTGGGGGCCACCAATATACTTCTCAGTTTGCTGATAATTCTCATCAAAGGCAGCCCGAACATTTGGCACTTCGCCAAAAGTGCGAATGTAATCATTTGTCTGTGCCTGGGCATGATATTGAGCAACTACCCGTCCTAACTCAGCTAGGCGTGTCTCATTTAACTTACCCTCTTCAAAAAGTCTACTTAATAGCGACTCTTCAGGAAACTGGCGCATCTTCAGCGCATATTCTACAGGCTCAACAGTTCCCCCTAACTGGTATTGCTCCCCTACCAAAGTTATGGGCAAAACTTCTAAATACAGTTCACCAGCACCCCGCTGATTTAAGCGTAACTCTTCCTGACAAAAATGCTGCCGCTTATCTAAGGTGGAAAAGTCCAAAAAGCCAAAATTCACAGGTTTTTTCAGTTTATAGGCGTAATCTCCAGTCAACAGCACATAAGAAATGTGAGTTTGAATTAGTTGAATAGGTTCTGTTACCGGATGGGGATAAAATCCGGGCTGCAACATTTGCTCAATAAAAGCTGGAAGAGTTACTTCTGTCATCTCTTTGCTTTGCGGGTTCAAATACAAAAAAAACCAGGAGTCTCCCTCTGGCTATCATCAAGAATTATTACACAGTTTACCAATTGAGTGCTGATAAGCTAATGCGCTTACATATTGCGCTATTTTCTGTGAAGACTGTCATTAGTCATTGGTCATTGGTCAATTGAGAATGGTGCAAGATATCAGCATTAGGACTTACGCAGAATAGATCCCCCAACCCCCTTAAAAAGGGGGCTTTTCAGATCCCCCCTTTTTTAAGGGGGGTTAGGGGGGATCGAGGTTTCAGGTTTTCACTGCGTAAGTCCTAAGCATATCAAGGAGAACTCGTTTTGGAAGCTTCTGGACTGCGAATGATGATATGTCCCTTCTCACTTTCTTGAATAGCCAACACAGATGGAATCTCGCCAGGTTTTGCGTTTGAGGGTAATGCTCGAAACAAATAAATCCAGCCGCCACGTTCTAGGAGTAAGCGCCAGACTCTCGGTTGTTTTGGATTGCTGATATCATTATCTTCCCTACCTCGCAAGTCATCGAATAAACCGCGATGCCTCCGGCGGGCTACGCCAACGCCAATTATGCGATAACCTTTCAAAGATGGATCTGCAAATATATCATCAAGTTTGCGTCCCACAGCAAACTTTTCTTCAGGTGTAATTAAGGCTACAACAGGTAAGGTGGAGTTTTGACCAGCGTCTCGTTGTGCATCTGCGATACCTTGCCAACGAGCTAACCAAAATATCACAATTAATACCCAGGATACTATGACTATCTCATTGACTAGCGATCGCAGAAAATCAACTGAACGCAGTTGCCCAGAACTAAATTCAGCCAGAGATTTTAGCCGTTTAGCTGTCCATGAGCGTTTGTGTTGGGTTGCAGAGATGATGCGACTCAATAGTAATTGGCTTGCAGAGACTACTGTATCACTGATGATCTTAATTAACCATAATGTTGCCTGAATAGCGATCGCAGCTACAAAAAAAGCGATCGCACTTTTGCAGATTGTCCAACCATCTCCGAGAAATATTTGCAGGGGAACTATCAAAAAAGACTGTGCGGGTAAGTCGAGGGTATTGACTTCTAGCTGAAAAAAGTAGAAATATGACCAACGGTAAATCCAGCCTGCAAAGAAAAGCGCCGCACCCAGTAAGCCAAGTACACTCGTGAATTTACCTAAAATATTGGTTTCCTGGTTAGGGGTTTGGGTCATACGAAAAATAGAGGAGATGAGGGAAACAGGGGAAGCAGTTTTGTAGGGTATGTTACCGCGAAGCGTAACGCACCAAGTTATAGACCTCTCTCCAAACCTCTCTCCTAAAAGGAGAGAGGCTTTGAATCTTACTCACCAACGCTAGTAAAAGGAGAGAGGCTTTCAATCTTACTCCCCAACGCTAGTAGGGAAGGGGCTGGGTATTCAGTCAGTGGCTAGAAATCGGCAATATGTGGTAGATAAAATCCAGTTCAATTCGCAACAAAGAACAATCACTATTCTGGCAAAACCTTATTGATTCGTGAATTATTTTAGCTGTACGCTTCTATAGCACATTTGTGTCTACTCAACGTAAATCCCCAATTTAGGCTTTTGCTGATGTTGATAACAAAAACTTCGATGCTAGTAACAAATATTTAAACGTTTGTAACAAATACTTCGTTGCTAGCAACAAATGTTCAAATAGTTGCAATAATTATTCAAACGGTTGCAACAAATGTTCAAGTAGTTGTAACAAGTATTCAAAGGTTTATAACAAATGTTCAAATAAGTGCAACAAATATTCAAAGGTTTATAACAAATGTTCAAGTAGTTGCAACAATTATTCAAACGTTTGCAACAAACGTTCAAACATTTCCAACAAATGCTTAAACATTTGCAATAAATGTCCCAACGTTTATAACAAATGCTCCGATGTCGGCAATTAATGTTGAAACATTTATAGGACTTACGCAAAGTTAAGGTATTTTTGTTCTTGCGATCGCTCCGCTTGCTCTTAGCGTTCCTGTAAGGTAACAATCCTAGTCTTGACCAAATACTTTGATGTTGCCAACGACAACTTTTGCTAACACCCAATTAAAAACAGCTACCTCTGCGCTATTCTATGAAAAAAATTCTCACCAGTCTTTTGGCTGTGGGCTTTTATCTAACGCCTTTAACAGTGATGCTGATGGCTCAACCCACTTGGGGACAAACTCAAAATTTGCAAGCACAGGAAGCACAAAGACTGCTAGAGCAAGGGATAAAACTGACACAGCAACAGGAACACCAAAAGGCAATACAAATATTACAGCCAGTTCCGGCTATGGCACAGGAACTCAAAGACCAAAAACTAGAAAGAACTGTACTGGTGTGGCTTGGGTTTAACTACAACGCTTTAGGAGAAAAGCAAAAAGCACTTGATTTTTACAACCAAGCTCTGCCACTATTTCGTGCTGTGGGTGATCGCGCAGGTGTTGCGACTACACTCAATAATATCGGTTTAGTCTACGACGCTTTAGGAGAAAAGCAAAAAGCACTCGATTTTTTTAACCAAGCTCTGCCTCTATATCGGGCTGTGGGCGAGCGCACTGATGTTGCTGCTACACTCAATAACATCGGTAAAGTCTACAACGCTTTAGGAGAAAAGCAAAAAGCACTCGATTTCTACAACCAAGCTCTGCCCCTAATTCGGGCTGTGGGCGATCGCTCAGGTGTTGCGACTACACTCAATAACATCGGTGCAGTCTACAACGCTTTAGGAGAAAAGCAAAAAGCACTCGAATTTTACAACCAAGCTCTGCCCCTAATTCGGGCTGTGGGCGATCGCACTGGTGTTGCTATTATTTTGGGTAATATTGGTCTACTCTTCCAAAGTACAAATAGACCAACCCAAGCCATTACTAATAATTCCCTAAAATCTCCAGGTGTGCAAAATGCCGTACCCCCCAAACTACAAGCTGTTTTAGCATTTGGTAATCCTGTACCCAGTGACCCACAAAATCTCCCAGGTGCAGAGGCAGAAGTCAGAAGTATTAAAGAAATACTGCCAGACAGTGAAGTTTATATTCACAATGAAGCTACCCTAGAAAAGTTTAGATCCCAAGCATTGCGCTTTTCATTTTTGCATTTAGCAACTCACGGCTGTTTCAAAACTGAAGATTGCAAAAAAGTCAAGTTAAAAAATAATACATTACTATTTGCTGACAAACCCTTAGACATTGCCAATGCTGCTCTTTTAGGGCTACAAGGCACACAACTGATTACTCTTAGTGCCTGTCAAACTGCTGTAGACACTAATTTGAATGATGCTAGCACAGGACTTGCAGGAGTTGCTTATATATTTGAGCGTGCTGGTGCTAAAGCTGTGATGGCAAGTTTATGGGCGGTTGATGATGAAGCGACTCAGCAATTGATGATTCAATTTTATCAAAACCTCAAGCAAGGTATGACCAAAGGAGAAGCTTTGCAACAAGCTAAGTTGAAGCTAATTAAAGACCATCCTTATTATTGGTCGCCATTTGTCTTGATTGGTGATGCACGTTAAACCAATTCGCAATTCGCAATGACGCTCGTTCGCCCTTGGCGTCTCTCCTTGGGAGAAGACTCGCTAACGCTGCGCTAACGCAATTCGCAATTCGCTTTTTCCGTGTTGTAACGGGGATAAAGACAAGCAGCCCAACACTTGCGGCTTGATAGAAGCCGGGGATTTAAACCCCTACACTTTGTTAAAGTAATTTGTAATTAAGTGCATTAGGCTAAAGCCATAAACTGCGTTGATTGGGTTGAACGTTGAATTGGTATTACAGCCGTAGTCATATAGGTTAGGACATAATGACAAGCGTAAATGCTAGGAATAATAATAGTTCTACCTCCTGACTCCAGCATAGCTGCCTCCTGCTATACTTCTGTCATCTCTTTGCTCTGCGCTCTCTGCGCCTCTGCGGTTCAAATACAAAAAAAACCAGGAGTTTCCCCCTGGCTATCATCAAAAATTATTACACACTTACGTAGCTTCAGAGGCTGTTTCACTCCCTGCCTCAGCCTCATCCTCAGCAGCAGCACTGATTTGCGGCTGCGAGACGCTAACTACGACTCGCTCTGTATCGCCAAGAACTGTGACACCTTGAGGCAAGACTAGCTCGTGAATACGCAAGCTGTCTCCAATTTGCAGGTTAGAGACATCAATTTCAATTATTTCCGGGATGTTTTCTGGCGCACAGGTCACTTGCAACTCAGTGATAACAGTGTCTAAAAAACCACCTTCTTGTTTCACACCAACAGCAGTTCCCACAAAACGCAGCCGTACTTCTACAGTGGTATCGCCGTGACCGGCAACTGCAAAAAAGCTGAGGTGGTAAGGCGTACCTTTTGCGGGATGAATCTGAAGTTCCCGCAGTAAGGTTTTGCCGCGCCAAGGTGCATCAGCAATATTCAACTCAATCAAGGTGTTGTTGACAGAAGCTCTTTTGAGCAAACGCTCAACAGTTTTGGCCTCAATGGTCAAAGAAATGGATTCTGTACCCTTATGACCATACAAATTGGCAGGTATCAATCCAGCACGGCGCAAAGCTCTTGGCTTGCTGCCTTCTGGACGTTTTTGAGATTCGACTGTAATAGCCATAGAAGTTGTCCTTTGTCATTTGTCATTTGTCATTTGTCATTTGTCATTTGTCATTTGGTAATGATTAATGACCAATGACTAAATTTACGCACTTAGGAGGGTCGCAGGTGTGCCGTCAGGGTGCAATAAAGCGCGTTTGGGCCCGTGGATGGGGTCTTCTACGATTATGGTTTGATCGCGGCTGGCTCCTAGTGAGACGATCGCGATCGGAACTTCCATCAATTCGGCTAAGAATTTGAGATAATCCAATGCTGCTGGTGGCAAGTCTTCTAGGGTGCGGCAGTGGGTTGTTGACACTTTCCACCCAGGTAAGGTTTTATAGATGGGGCGACATCTAGCAAATTGACGAGAACTTGTGGGCAAGTGTTCGCTGCGTTGGCCATCTATGTTGTATGCAACACAAACTTGGATTGACTCTAATTCATCAAGAACATCGAGTTTGGTCAGTGCCATACAATCCATGCCGTTAATCCGCACGGCATAGCGACCGATGACGGCATCAAACCAGCCACAACGCCGTTTGCGTCCGGTAGTTGTGCCAAATTCGGCACCGCGATCGCACAACAATTCTCCCAACTTTCCATCCAATTCAGTCGGAAATGGCCCCTCTCCCACACGGGTTGTATAGGCTTTTGACACCCCAATTACCCGGTCAATCATTGTCGGCCCTACCCCAGTACCAACGCAAGCCCCACCCGCCACTGGGTTAGAGGACGTGACATAGGGATAAGTTCCGTGATCTAAGTCTAGGAGCGTACCTTGTGCGCCTTCAAACAAAATATTGCGCCGTCGCCCAATCGCATCGGATATTTTCAACGATGTATCAACAACGTAAGGACGCAAGCGTTCTGCATACCCCAAATACTGCTCAATCACCTCTTGTGGATCTAGAGGCGGCAAGTTGTAAAGTTTTTCTAAAATGACGTTTTTATAATTAATCGTCCACTCCAACTGCTCACGCAGCCCATTCGGGTCCATCAAGTCTAAAACCCGAATGCCTGTACGTTCAGATTTGTCAGCATAAGTCGGCCCAATGCCCCGACCTGTTGTGCCGATCTTATAGCTTCCCCGTCGTTCTTCCGATGCCTGGTCAATCAATCGATGATAAGGCATCGTTACGTGGGCTGTCTCAGATATCAGCAGGTGGTCAGTGGAAATATTTAACTCTTTTAGTTGGTCGAGTTCTGCGATCAAAATCTGTGGATCGATGACTGTTCCACAACCGATAATGCAATCGGTATTTGGATACAAAATCCCAGAGGGAATCAAGTGCAGTTTAAAGGTTTGACCTTTAACTACAATCGTATGTCCAGCATTGACACCCCCTTGGTAACGCACCACAACATCTGCAGAACGGCTGAGTAAGTCAGTTATTTTACCTTTTCCTTCATCGCCCCATTGGGCACCTATGACAATGACGTTAGCCAAGAGCTTATATTAAGAAGTAAAGTTTCCACAAACTATAATTATTAACATATTGCTTGAATCATGTCAAGCTTATTGCAGTAGGGGCGCACATCTGTATTGCCTTGTGGTGGTAAATTGAATGGTTTAGCCAAAGTCTCAGACCAATCATAAAGAGCTTTTGTATATTTCAGGTAATGGCCTACGTCTTGATATTGCCCAATTTCCTGCTCGGAAATACTGCGATATTCATCGTCGGATATCCTAGCATAATAGCCATTAGACCTCTTGCAAAAGTCCCACATACGTGGGACAAGTAGGTTAGAGTTGGGTAGCATCTATGACCTACTTTCCAGGTAAAGAGCCTGAAGCCAGAAGACTTTAAACGCTTGTGTGGTGTACGTCCAGATACTTTTAGCAAAATGGTAGAGGTAGGTACCAATCAGGAAATCCCTATAATTTTGCGGTTAATTAAAATTCTCAACAAAATATGTTGCATTGCAACGTCTCTGCAAATATTATGGATAGGCAAATTAACTGTATTGACGACACTACAGCTAAAAATGAATTTATATTAAAAATTAGCGGATTTATTTGCGAGTATCATGTATAAATCATCATCCCTAAAAATCCAGAGATTTACAACCATAACAGATTGTATTTTGCTACCCGTATTCTCGAAATTCTTAAAATATTCTCAATATTTGTTTTTAATCTTTAATCTTAACTGATGGAGGGCATTTGCGGCAGAAGGGGCGATCGCATGAGCAAAAAATGGTATCGAGTCCAAAAGCTGAAAGCAATATTTGTCCTAGCATTAGCAGTTGTATTTACTAATGCTGTAGTTTCATATAGCAACACTGTGAAGCTGATTCACAACCAGCAATGGTTAACATACTCATATAAAGTTATTACCCAACTTGAAAGTATCCAATCTACACTCAAAGATACTGAAACTGCACAACGGAATTACTTAATTACAGCAGATGCAGATGATTTCCAAACTTATCTTGCCGCCGATCAACAAACAAATAGCAATATTCAGATTCTCAAAAATTTAACTGCCAATAACCATCAAAAGCAGCAGTGGATTGCTTTGCTAGAGCCGAAAATTACCAACAGACTCAACATTTTACAACAAGAAATTTACCTCAGAAAAAACCAGGGATTAGAAGCAGTTCGGCAGCAAATATTATCTGATAATGACAAGCAAATTGGCAAAGAGATTCAACAACTGATTAACGACTCTTTAAAGGCAGAGAAAAATTTATTACAGCAGGAAATGCAGCAGTCACAAGCAAATTCTCAAAAGGCGATAGTGACATTTTTTATCGCTGCGATTGTGGATTTGGTGCTGGTGGCGCTGCTGTATGATTTGTTGTGGCGTTATATCAGGCAACTTCAGCAGACAGAACTGGCTCTACGCCAAAGCGAAAATCGTTTACGAGCCATGATAGATGCAGAACCAGAATGCATCCAGCTAATTGCCAGAGATGGCACCCTTTTAGAAATTAATGCAGAAGGGCTGGCAATGATGGAAGTGGAAAGTGCTGATATCTTGATTGGTAAATCAGTTGATGCCGTAATTGTACCAGAGTATAAAGCCGCCTTTGCCGACTTGCATAAAAATGTTTGTCAAGGTAATAAGGGGACTTTGGAGTTTGAAATCGTGGGATTTAAAGGCACTTGCCGCTACCTGGAAACTCATGCTGTACCACTGCGTAACGAATCTGATGGCACTTTCATGCATTTGGCACTAACGCGAGATATAACCCAGCAAAAACAGGCAGAACAGAAAATCTGCGAACAAGCAGCGCTGTTGGATGTATCAACTGATGCGATTCTGGTGCGAAATATCCACAACCAAATCTTATTTTGGAATAAAGGTGCTGAACGTCTATACGGCTGGAAGGCTGAGGAAGTTGTGGGTAAGAATGTTTTACAACTTTTATATAAAGAGATTTCACCACAGCTAGAAGATGCCTACTTAAGGGTGATGAATACGGGTGAGTGGCGGGGTGAATTGCATCAACTGACAAGGGAAGGCAAAGTAATTATCATTGAAAGTCGGTGGACACTGATCCGGGATGATAATGGACAACCCAAATCCATTTTGACTGTGAACACTGAGATTACGCAACAGAAACAACTAGAAGCTCAACTTCTGCGATCGCAACGTTTAGAGAGTATCGGTACTCTAGCTGGCGGTATCGCTCACGACCTCAATAACATACTATCGCCAATTTTAATGTCAGTTCAACTGTTGCAGAAGAAATTGCCCGATCGGCAGAGTCAGCAAATACTGCAAACTTTAGAAAATAATGTCAAACGCGGCGCTAATTTGCTTAAACAAGTGTTATCTTTTGCACGGGGTATTGAAAGCAAACGGACAATTGTGCAAATTCAGCCTTTGATGGCAGAGATTGAGCAAATTATCACTCAAACATTCCCTAAATCCATTACTTGGCAGATAGATATCCCTAAAAATCTCTGGTACGTTCGTGGAGACATAACTCAACTACATCAGGTATTGATAAACTTAGTAATCAACGCCCGCGACGCTATGCCTAATGGTGGTATTCTTAGGATTGTGGCGGAAAATCTGGTGATTGGCGAACATTCGGTTCAGATAAATATTGATGCGAAAGTGGGTTCTTATATTGCGATCGTGGTGACAGATACTGGTATGGGGATGTCGTCAGAAGTTCAGCAAAGGATTTTTGAACCATTTTTCACTACCAAAGAAGTAGGCAAAGGTACAGGTTTAGGACTTTCTACAGCGTTGGGAATTATTAAGAATCACGGTGGTTTTGTCAATGTTTACAGTCAAGTAGGCAGAGGTACTCAATTTACAGTGTACTTGCCTGCCTCAACATTCAGAGACACACATTCGCTGTCTCAACAATTGGAATCAGTTATAAAAGATGGCTAAACAACAACGAACTGCTATCCCTGTATAGATTAACAGTAAAGACTTATCATTTAGACCGCAGGGGGGCAGGGGGAAAGAGGCTTTTGGGATTTTTGCACATATCCACTAATTATAGTAGACATCTCCGATAACTATCAAAGCCTTTATTTGACTAGCTTTTAGGGTGTAAA